>JAIERD010000448.1 GCA_019747155.1 Pseudomonadaceae bacterium | reverse complement strand
GGTGTCCAGCCAGGGCAATGACAGTTATGTGCTGCTCGACGCCGCACCGCCGTATGCCCCGCGCGGTGCCTTTCGGGTTGGTCTGAACGGCGCGCTGGGGATCGACGGTGCCTCGGAAACCGACGGTCTGGAAGTCAGCTCGGCCAACTTCGGCGGGCCTTGGAGCGCCGGCTTGCTGGTGGTGCAGGACGGCCGCAAACGCCTGCCGGAGAGCACCCAGAACTTCAAGTTTGTGCCCTGGAACGAGGTGGCCAGCGCCCTTGAGCTGGAATAAGGCGCACCGGTAGGAGCCAGCTTGCTGGCGATGCTCTTGCGGGCTCGATCGCCCGGCCGCCGGCGTTCCCTGCGGCTGGCGGCATTTCCCTCATCCATGAGGGTCACGAGCTGGCTCCTACAAAAGCGCCCACTGTCATCAATTGGTAACCCTTAGCGAATCGAATAGTCCGCCGTCCAATGTCTCAGGCGGCGGTAACACAGGAGTTAAAACATGCAGGCAACACTCGAACATATGACCATCTGGAGCCTAATCAGCGATGCCACGCCGTTGGTTAAGGGCGTGATGCTTATTTTGCTGCTGGCTTCGCTGGCCAGTTGGTATTTGATCGTGCAGCGCAGCTTGTTGCTGGGCCGTAGTGAGCGCTTGCTCAAGCAGTTTCAGCAGCGCTTTCGGGCCAGCAACGACCTTGCCCAGCTGTACCGTGAAGGCAGCGAAACAGTCGATGAAGACGCCGGGCTGGAGCGGATTTTTCGCGATGGCTTCGCTGAGTTCAGCCACCTCAAGGGGGAGGCCGGCATTCACAGCGACGCGGTGATCGACGGTGTCGAGCGGCGTCTTCTGGTGTGCATCAGCGAGGAACAAGAACGGCTGGAAAAAGGCTTGGCGTTTCTCGCCACCGTCGGCTCGGTCAGTCCCTATATCGGTCTGTTTGGCACCGTGTGGGGAATAATGAATGCCTTTATCGGCCTGTCACAGGTGCAGCAAGCGACCCTCAGTACCGTTGCGCCGGGGATCGCCGAGGCCTTAATCGCCACTGCCATCGGCTTGTTCGCCGCCATCCCGGCGGTAGTCGCCTACAACCGTTTCGCCGCCCGGGTAGAAACCTTGGGTACGCGCTATTACGCCTTCGGCAACGAGCTGCAAGGGCGTCTGCATCGCAAATTGCAGGCCGCTACCAGCCTTGCCCGCGCGGCTTAAGGAGGCGTCATGCGCAAGCCAGCGAAGAAGCACGGGCCCAAGGCCGAAATGAACGTGGTGCCCTATATCGACGTGATGCTGGTGTTGCTGGTGATCTTTATGGTCACCGCGCCGATGCTCACCCAGGGGATTAAAATCGAGCTGCCCAAGGTCGCCGCGCAAGCCTTGGCCAGCGATGCTCAACAGCAAATACTGACCCTCTCGGTGCAGGCCGGTGGCGGCTATTACTGGAGTCTGGGTAGCGAGCTGAACACCGAGAAACACACTGATAGCGCCGTCAGCCTCGACGAGATGACCGCCAAGGTCAGCGCCATCATTGCCGCCCGTGGCGACACGCAGGTGTATATCCGCGCCGATCAGGACGCCGGTTACGCCACGGTGGTGGCCGGCATCGCCGCCTTGCAACAGGGCGGGGTGAGTAACCTCGGGCTGATCACCGAGGCACCGCAATGAACAACGTGCTACTGCCTGCCACTGCGGGCTGGCCGTTGGCCTGGCCGGCGCGTGCTTGGCGGCGTCAGGCCGTGGCCCTGAGCGTGGCGCTGCTGCTGCATGGGCTGGCGTTTACTGCGTTGCTAAGCCATTGGCAAAGCGCGCCGCCGGCCGAGCCGCAGGTGCGTACCCTGACCACCCAGTTGTTCAGTTTAGCCACGCCAGTCGTGCCCGCGCCGGCGCTGCCGGTTGCACCAGCCGCGCTGCCTGAGCCCGCAGCGGTTGTGCCCGCGCGAGTTGAGCCAGCGTTGGCCAAAGCACCACTTGAGCAGGCCAAACTGGCCCGTAAACGGCAAGAACAACAACGGGCAGAAAAGCTCGAGCAGCAACGCGAGCAGTTGCAGGCCGAGCGCCAGCGTGACGATCAGCAACGTGCCGCCG
>JAIERD010000353.1 GCA_019747155.1 Pseudomonadaceae bacterium | reverse complement strand
CACCGTGTCGATACGTGTGTGGGTTTAAGCTCTACCGGCACTGCCCGTAAAGCGGCGCACTTTATATCACAAGATCGAGCGCGGCGAAACCGCTAAAGGCTATCGATAACTGCCGCCGCACTGGGTGGCTGGACCGCCTGGGTCTGTTAGAATCGCGCCTTTGTGTATTCCTGCCTTGCGTCCAGCGCACTGAGAGAGCCCGCATGACCGTCACTATTAAGACGCCAGCTGAAATCGAAAAAATGCGTATCGCCGGCCGCCTCGCCGCCGAAGTACTGGAGATGATCGGCGAGCACGTCAAACCTGGCGTCACCACCGACCAGCTCAACAGCATTTGCCACGACTATATAGTCAATGTGCAGCAGGCGATTCCCGCGCCGCTGAACTACAAAGGCTTCCCCAAGTCGATCTGCACCTCGATCAACCACGTGGTGTGCCACGGCATCCCCAACGAGAAGCCGCTGAAAGATGGCGACGTGTTGAACATCGACGTCACCGTGATCAAAGACGGCTACCACGGCGACACCAGCAAGATGTACATGGTCGGCAAAGTCAGCGAGTGGGCCGAGAAGCTCGCCCGCATCACTCAAGAGTGCATGTACAAAGGTATCCAGCTAGTTAAGCCAGGCGTACGCCTTGGCGACATTGGTGAAGTGATCCAGAAGCATGCCGAGAAAAACGGCTACTCGGTGGTGCGCGAATACTGCGGCCACGGCATCGGCGCGGTGTTCCATGAAGAGCCGCAAGTGCTGCATTACGGCCGAGCCGGCACCGGCATGGAACTCAAGGAAGGCATGACCTTCACCATCGAGCCGATGATCAACCAGGGCCGCGCCGAAACCCGCCTACTTGGCGATGGCTGGACCGCCATCACCAAGGACCGCAAGCTTTCCGCTCAGTGGGAGCACACCATTTTGGTCACCGCCACCGGCTATGAAATCTTCACCTTACGTCAAGACGACACCCTGCCCCGCAGCTCTTCTGCACAGAAGCTGGCCTAATCGCCCACGTTGAGCGCTATTTTAAAAGGAAAGCCGTTGTATGCCGCAGGTGGATCCCGATTTGTTCGACCGCGGTCAGTTCCAGGCTGAATTAGCGCTCAAAGCCAGCCCGATTGGCGCCTTTAAAAAAGCCCTGCGGCAAATCAATGCGGTGCTCGATGAGCGCTTCAAAAATGGCCGGGAAATTCGCCGACTGATCGAAGACCGCGCCTGGTGCGTTGACCAGATCCTGCGCGAAGCCTGGGCGCGTTTCGATTGGAGCCGCGAGGCCGAGATCAGCCTGGTGGCGGTCGGCGGCTATGGCCGTGGCGAACTGCACCCGCACTCCGACATCGACCTGCTGATTCTGCTCGCTAACGAAGACCAGGAGCTGTTTCGCGACTCGATCGAACAGTTCCTGATGCTGCTCTGGGACATAGGCCTGGAAGTCGGGCAAAGCGTGCGCTCGGTGGCCGAATGCGCCGAAGAGGCCCGCGCCGACCTGACGATCATCACCAATCTGATGGAAAGCCGTACCATCGCCGGCCCCGAGCACCTGCGCCAGCGCATGCTTGAGGTCACCAGCCCCGAGCAAATGTGGCCGAGCAAGCACTTCTTTCTGGCCAAGCGTGATGAGCAAGCCGCCCGCCACGCCAAATACAACGACACCGAATACAACCTGGAACCCAACGTCAAAGGCTCGCCGGGCGGACTGCGCGACATCCAGACGATTCTCTGGGTGGCCCGCCGGCAATTTGGCACGCTGAATTTGCACGCCCTGGCCGCCCAAGGCTTTTTGGTGGAGTCCGAGTCGAGCTTATTGTCGGCCTCGCAAGATTTCCTCTGGACGGTACGCTACGCCCTGCACATGCTCGCCGGGCGCAGTGAAGACCGCTTGCTGTTTGATCATCAGCAGAAAATTGCCGGCTTACTGGGTTTCAGCGATGCCGATGGCAAACTGGCCGTCGAGCAGTTGATGCAAAAGTACTACCGCGCGGTGATGGCGGTCGCCGAGCTCAACGACCTGATCATGCAGAACTTTGAAGAGGTGATACTGCGCCACTCCGAGAGCC
>JAIERD010000269.1 GCA_019747155.1 Pseudomonadaceae bacterium | reverse complement strand
ATCAACTCGATGCCTTTGCGTTTAAGACCGTCGCGCAACAGTTTGAGCTGCTGATAGCCCTCGGCCGTGGTGCCAAAATCGGTGCGCAGGTCATAGGTGCTGCGAAACAACCAATCGCCCTGGGCTTGTACCAAATGAGTAAAAAACTCCAGGTACTTGGTGTTGTAGCGGCTGTTGTCGGCGGCGGTTGGGCACAGTGGGCGAGCGCCGTTGATTTGGTACTGCGGCGCGGCGGGCTGCTGTGCGGCCTGCACGCCGCAGCTGACGCCGCTTAACAGTGCGGCAGCCAGTGCGCTGTGGCGCATGCCCTGGCCGATGGCCGGGCGCGGTGATTGGATCGTCATGAAAGTGCGGCTCCTCATTCGTGTAGCTCCACCTGGCTTTCTACCGGGTCGATCAGTACGGCTTTTTGCTGGCGCACCAGCAGGTCGAGAATTTCGTCTTGTTTGTCGCCCAAAATGCCGGCGAAGGTGATGCCGGAGGTCTTGCTCGGGGCGAGCATGGCCACCCGGTACAGCTCAACGCTTAACGGCGAGTCGATGGACAGGGGGCCGGAACCGTTGCCGGCCAGCTTGCCGCCGACCACGATCATCGAGACCTTGGTGTCGAAGGGGTCGATGTCGATGTCGCGATCGGTGTTGCTCAGGTCTTTGATGTGACCGTAAACCCCGACCAGTTGATTGCCGGCCGCGAGGTTTTCGTACAGGCGAATATTCACGCTGTTGCGCAGGCGAATGCCGTGGCGTTGGTTGCCGATCACCTGGTTGCCCCAAAGCAGGTTGTTGGAGCTTTCGTACAGGGTGATGCCGTCGGAATGGTTGTTGTAGACCTGGTTGTAAGCCACCAGGTTGTTCACACTGTTACGGTCGATAACGATGCCGGAGAGTTTGTTGTCGTAAACCCGGTTATTGAAAATCCAGCTGTTGTCGACCTCGCGGGAAATAATAATGCCGTGCTTCTTCTTGGTGCCGTGCACCGTGTTGTCGGCAATGATCAGCCGCTGCGACCGGTCGTGGGGGTCGATGCCGTAGACCAGGTTGTCGCGGTAGGTATTGCCCTTGACCACCACATCTTCGGCCTCGTAGCAGTAGAAGCCGTACCACATGTCGACGAATTCGGAGTCGATCAGCCAGGCGCTCGGCGGCTTGCGCTGCATCTGCTTGGCCATGTGCGGGGTGTACTGTGAAATACTCACCCCGTAGGACTTGCTGGTGCTGTAGCCAAAGCTTTCCAGCTTGCTGTTGACGATATAAGTCTCGGTGCCGCCCCAAGACAGCAGGAACGGGCGAAACGCATCGGCCTTGAGGAACGTTGCCGGGCCGTTGGCGGCCTCGCGCCAGGCGGTCACCTTGGTGTCGGTAATAAACAGTTTGCCGTCGTTGACGATAAAGCTGCCGCGCTCCTCCGACAGCCGCAGCTCCTGGGTGCCTTTGTCCACATGCAGGGTGGCGCCACGCGCGACTACAATCGGCAAGCGCGCCAGGTACACGCCCGGCGCGGTTTCGCTGAAGTACTGCTTGGGCAGTTGCTTGGCCAGTTGGCGCAGGTTGACGTAACCGCCCTCGATAAAGATCGCCTGGGGGATGCCGCGTTGCCGATTAACCCATTCGGCCATGCGGTTGTTGCCGCCGATAAACTCCTTCAAGGCGTCCTGTTGCAGCATGCGCCGCACCTTCACCTGGCCCTGCACCTTGCGGTCGAGCTTGGCGTTAACCGCCTCGGCGGTGTAGCCGCGCAGGTCCGGCAGGGTTGGTGCGGGCAGATGCAGCGGCGCGATCGGCGCGCTGGTGACCGTATAGCTCTTGGCTTGCAGCAGTTCCTTGGTGGCTTTTACCGGTGCGCCGGCCGGCGCTGGCACCGCTGCCGGCAGCGCTTGCGCGCTGAGCCCAGTGGCCTGGGTCGCCAACCACAATGCGCCCGTCAGCAACAGTGCCAGCTTGCGGCCCGGTGTTGCAGGCGGATGGGTAGGTAGGTCTGCCATGTCAGTCATTCTCCATAGGCCCGGCGAGTGCGCGGCGCATCAAAAGCGCCAGATCACGTCGACAAAGG
>JAIERD010000123.1 GCA_019747155.1 Pseudomonadaceae bacterium | reverse complement strand
ACGAACAAGCCAAAACCGGTTACTGCGGTGATCACACCGGTGAAGGTCTCACCAACGCGATCCTTCATGAACTCGCACTTAAGCCAGTTCACCACATCACGGGTGGCCTCATCGGCACGCCGCTCAGACAGCGAGCACTGCTCACCCAAATGACTGAGCGCAGGCTCGTCATACGGATAGATGCGCGCCTTGGGAATCGTCATGGCACCAGCACGCTTAACGTGCGGCGTATCGATTTTGGAGCGAATCACACTGCGAATGGCTCGGTGAGTGAGCAAATCCGGGTAGCGCCGAATCGGCGAAGTGAAGTGGGTATAGGCCTCGTAATTCAAGCCGAAGTGGCCCTGATTATCAGCGCTGTACACCGCCTGGCTCAGCGAGCGCAGCATCACCGTCTGGATCAAGTGGAAATCCGGACGATTGCGAATGCTCGCCAACAAGGCTTGATAATCTTTCGGCGACGGACCGTCTTTGGCCTTGCCGCGATGCAGCGACAAGCCCAACTCAGCCAAAAAGGCTTTGAGCTTTTCCAGACGCTCCGGTGGCGGACCGTCGTGCACGCGATAGAGCGCAGGGATTTCGTGCTTCTTGAGGAACTCGGCGGTGGCCACGTTGGCCGCCAGCATGCACTCCTCAATCAACTTATGCGCATCGTTACGGGTGGTCGGACGGATTTCTGCGATCTTACGGTCAGCACCGAAGATGATCCGGGTTTCCTGGGTCTCGAAATCGATCGCGCCACGCTCTTGGCGCGCCGCCAGCAACACCTGATACAGCGAATAAAGCTGCTTGAGGTGCGGCACCACATTGGCGTATTCGCCGCTTAATTTTTTCGCCTCAGCAGTTTTCGAATGCTCCAGCATGGAACTGACCTTGTTGTAGGTCAGCCGCGCATGGGAGTGAATCACCGCTTCGTAGAACTGGTAGTCGGTCATCTTGCCGGTTTTCGAGATGGTCATCTCGCAGACCATGGCCAGCCGATCGACATGTGGATTCAGCGAGCACAGGCCGTTGGATAGCTCCTCCGGCAGCATCGGAATCACGCGCTCCGGGAAGTACACCGAGTTGCCGCGCACGGTCGCCTCGATGTCCAGCGCCGAGTCGATTTTGACGTAATGGGACACGTCAGCGATGGCTACATAGAGTTTCCAGCCACCGGAGAACAGATTCCACTTGCCGCCTGCTTTCTCACAGAGCACGGCGTCATCGAAGTCGCGCGCATCTTCGCCGTCGATAGTTACGAACGGCAGATGACGCAGATCAACGCGCTTTTCTTTGTCTTTCTCTTCGACTTCCGGCTTGAGCTTGGCGGCTTCTTTGAGCACTGCCTCAGGCCAAACGTGGGGAATGTCGTAGCTGCGCAGGGCGACGTCAATCTCCATGCCCGGCGCCATGTAATTACCAACCACCTCAACAATGTCGCCTTGCGGCTGGAAGCGCGCAGTCGGCCAATGGGTGATTTTCACCTCAACGAACTGGCCGATTTTGGCATTGGCCGCACGGCCCGGCGTCACCAGCACTTCTTGCTGGATTTTCGGGTTGTCGGCCAGCACGAAGCCGATGCCGCCTTCCTCGTAGTAGCGACCGACGATGCTTTCGTGGGCGCGCGTTAGCACCTCAACAATCGCGCCCTCACGACGACCGCGACGATCCAGCCCGGAAACCCGCGCCAAACCACGGTCGCCATCAAACACCAGACGCATCTGCGCCGGGCTCAGAAACAGGTCATCACTGCCGTCATCCGGAACCAGAAAGCCAAAGCCATCACGATGACCGCTAACGCGACCGAGGATCAGGTCCAGCTTGTCCACCGGCGCGTAAGTGCCACGCCGGGTATAGATCAGCTGACCGTCGCGCTCCATGGCGCGCAGTCGACGCCGCAGCGCCTCAACCTGCTCTTCGGTGGTCAGACCGAATTCTTCCACCAACTGCTCACGATTGGCTGCCGAGCCACGATCATCAAGCTGCTTTAGGATCAGCTCACGGCTAGGGATCGGGTTGTCGTATTTTTCCGCTTCACGCGCGGCCTCTGGATCGA
>JAIERD010000201.1 GCA_019747155.1 Pseudomonadaceae bacterium | reverse complement strand
GGCATCGCCGGCATGGACCGCCTGGTACGCCTGAACGTGATCGCCAAGTCTGGCCGTGCAGTCGAGGCGGCCGGTGACGTGCATGTGTTGCTGCTGGACAAAACCGGCACCATCACCTTCGGCAACCGCCGTTGCAGCGCCATGATCAAGGCGCCGGGCGTGTCCACCACCGACCTGTCGCAAGCGGCTTTGTTGGCCTCGCTGGGTGATGACACCGCCGAGGGTAAGTCGATTGTCGAGTACCTGCGCGGCCTGCATCCGATCGAGGAGCCGGCGCGCGAGACGATCAAGGTGATTCCTTTTACGGCCGAAACCCGTTTGTCCGGGGCCGACTGGGACGGTCACATCTACCGCAAAGGCGCAGTCGATTCGGTACTCAGTTACCTGAATCTGAGCCGCGCCGAAGTACCGGCAGCACTGGCCCGTGACATCGAGAAAATCGCCCAGAGCGGCGGCACGCCATTGCTGGTGGCCGGCGATGGCCAGTTGCTCGGTGCCATCCACCTCAAAGACGTGGTTAAACCGGGTATTCGTGAGCGTTTCGCCGAACTGCGGGCGATGGGTATTCGTACCGTTATGGTGACCGGCGACAACCCGCTGACTGCCGCCGCGATTGCCGCCGAAGCGGGTGTCGATGACTTTATTGCCGAAGCCACCCCGGAGCGAAAACTGCAGCGCATCCGCACCGAACAGGCCGAAGGCAAGATGGTCGCCATGTGCGGCGACGGTGCCAACGACGCGCCGGCGCTGGCTCAGGCCGACGTTGGTATGGCGATGAACGATGGTACCCAGGCCGCCCGCGAGGCCGCCAACCTGGTCGACCTGGACAGCGACCCAACCAAACTGCTCGACGTGGTGCAGGTCGGCAAGGAGCTACTGGTGACCCGTGGCGCGTTGACCACCTTCTCGGTGGCCAACGATATCGCCAAGTACTTCGCCATCTTGCCGGCGCTGTTTGCCGGGATCTATCCGCAGCTCGGCGTGCTTAACCTGATGGGCCTGCACAGCCCGCAGAGCGCGATCCTCTCGGCGATTGTGTTTAACGCGCTGATCATCGTTGCGCTGATCCCGCTGGCCCTGCGTGGGGTCCGGGTACAGGCGCTGGATGCCGCCAGCTTGCTGCGCCGCAACCTGTTGATCTACGGCCTGGGCGGCATTATCGCGCCCTTTATCGGGATCAAGCTGATTGACCTGCTGCTGGTGGCGGTTGGCTTGGTGTAATCCGCCAGCCGATCCATGTTGCGCAACGGTGGACAAGCCAAAGCTTGTCCACCCTGATGAAATTCGGAGAATGATCATGCTTAAACAACTTCGTCCCGCCGTAAGTCTGTTGGCCCTGCTGACGCTGGTTACCGGGGTGGTGTATCCGCTGACGGTTACTGGCATTGCCCAGTTGGCGTTCCCGGCGCAAGCCAACGGTAGCCTGGTCAAGGATGCCAAAGGTGAGGTACGCGGCAGTGCGCTGCTGGCGCAGCAATTTAGTGGCGCCGAATGGTTCCAGTCGCGGCCCTCAGCGGCAGGCTTTGCCACCGTCGCCAGTGGTGCCAGCAACCTGGCGCCGAGCAACCCGGCATTGGCCGAACGGATCACCACTGATGCCGCGCAGCTAAGAGTTGCCGGCCAGGGCGCGGTGCCGATGGCGCTGCTGACCACCTCCGGCAGCGGCCTCGATCCGCACTTGCCGCCGGCTGCTGCGCGTTATCAGCTGGCCCGCATCGCCGCCGCCCGTGGCGTGTCCGTGGAGTCGCTGGAGCGGCTGCTGGTGCAACACACCGAGAAACCTATGGTGGGCCCTGCGGTGGTCAATGTGCTGGCTCTAAACCTGGCCCTGGCCGACAATCGCACCCTTGTTAACCCTGAGTAAATCCCATGAGTGATGCCGTACGCGCCGATGCTCTGCTGGCCGAGATGCCCAAGGATGGGCGTGGCCGGCTGAAAGTTTTTCTCGGTGCGGCACCTGGCGTCGGCAAAACCTTTGCCATGCTGCAGGCCGCCCAGGCGCAGCTGCGTCAGGGCGTCGACCTGC
>JAIERD010000020.1 GCA_019747155.1 Pseudomonadaceae bacterium | reverse complement strand
GGATGTGGGAAATGCAGCTAGCCCGCAGGAGCGGGCGTCGCACTAGCCGTCGCTCGCTACATTTTTCAACGGCCTGCGGGCTCTTAACTTTGGCGAGAAATAAGATTAAGCATGAGTGAGCAGATCGAGATTTTCACCGACGGTGCCTGCAAAGGTAATCCGGGGCCGGGCGGCTGGGGTGCCTTGCTGATTTTCAAGGGTGTCGAAAAAGAGCTGTGGGGCGGCGAAGCGGCCACCACCAATAATCGCATGGAACTGATGGCGGCTATTTGCGCCTTAGCCGAGCTCAAGCGCGAATGCCAAGTGCGTTTGGTGACTGACTCGCAATATGTCATGCAGGGCATTCAGGAATGGATGCCGAACTGGAAGAAGCGCGGTTGGAAGACCGCCGCCAAGCAACCAGTCAAGAACGTTGATTTGTGGCAGCGCCTCGATGAACAAGTCCAGCGTCACCAGATCACCTGGCAATGGGTGCGCGGTCATACCGGCCATCCGGGTAACGAGCGGGCCGATCAACTGGCCAATCGTGGCGTTGATGAACTGAAATTGCGTTAGCAGATCGTTGAAAAACTACTGCGCTCGGCTATGCGCCGTTGAAATCAGCCTCGGACAGTGGACCAGCCCTCTGAACGCACTTTAGTGCGGCCCGAAGGGTGAGCGCAGCGAGTAATGCTCATTTACAACCCGTAAACTGGGCTTCCTCGGCTGACTTCGCCTTGTCTAGCCGTCGCTCGCTACCTTTTTCAACAATCTGCCAGGAATATTTATGCGTAGCATCGTGCTCGATACAGAAACCACCGGCATGCCGGTTACCGATGGTCATCGCATCATCGAAATCGGCTGTGTTGAACTACAGGGCCGCAAGTTGACGGGGCGGCATTTCCATGTCTACCTGCAGCCGGATCGTGACATCGATGAGGGTGCCCTTGCGGTGCACGGTATTACCTCCGAGTTTCTGACCGGTAAGCCGCGTTTTCGTGAAGTCGCCGATGAGTTTTTTGAGTTCGTCAAAGGCGCGCAGTTAATCATCCATAACGCCGCTTTCGACCTGGGCTTTCTTAACAACGAGTTTGCCTTGCTCGGTCAGCAAGAGCGCAGTGATCTCAGCGAGCACTGCACGGTGCTGGATACCTTGATGCTGGCGCGCGGCCGCCATCCGGGCCAGCGCAACAACCTCGATGCCCTGTGCAAACGCTATGGCGTGGATAACTCTGGGCGCGACCTGCACGGCGCATTGCTGGATGCCGAGATTCTTGCCGACGTCTATTTAGCCATGACCGGCGGCCAGACCAGTTTGTTATTGGCCGGCAACGCCAGCGACGGTGAAGACTCGGGTAACAGTCAGCAGGCCAGTGAAATCCGCCGCTTGCCGGCAGAGCGCAAACTCACCCAGGTTATTCGCGCCAACGACGCCGAACTGGCCGAACATGCCGCACGCTTGGCGATCATTGCCAAAGCTGCGGGCGCACCGGCGTTGTGGGCGCAACTCGAGGCCCCTGCGAGCGAGAGTTAAGCGGCGCAGAGTTATCGCCTCGCGACTTTTTCGTACAGTCTGACGCTTGTGGGGTTTCGCCGTTTGGGGCCAGCCTCTAACCTGAGGCGATAGGCAGCATCTGACTGCCCGCCTCAGGACGCCACAATGTATAAAGACTTAAAATTCCCCGTCCTTATTGTTCATCGTGACATCAAGGCCGACACCGTTGCCGGTGACCGGGTGCGCGCCATAGCCCGCGAACTTGAGCAGGACGGTTTCAGCATTCTCTCCAGCGCCACCTCGGCGGAAGGCCGCATCGTCGCCTCGACCCACCACGGTTTGGCCTGCATTTTAGTGGCCGCCGAAGGTGCCGGGGAAAATCGGCATTTGCTTGAAGACATGGTTGAGCTGATTCGGGTGGCGCGCTTGCGGGCCCCGCACTTGCCGATTTTTGCCCTCGGTGAACAGGTCACCATTGAGAATGCTCCGGCCGAGGCCATGGCCGATCTCAATCAGTTGCGCGGCATTCTGTATCTGTACGAAGACACCGT
>JAIERD010000253.1 GCA_019747155.1 Pseudomonadaceae bacterium | reverse complement strand
CTGTGGGCTGATGGCCTGGCCAATTTGCGTGCCCAGACACAGGTCTTGCGGCTGAATCAAACCACCCTGCTGCAAAATCAGCGCACGCTGAATGGCGTTATCCAGCTCGCGCACATTACCCGGCCACGGGTGCGTGGTCAGGCACGCTTGCGCAGGTGCCGAGAGCCGCACGGGCGAGTGATTCATTTTTTTCACGTGCTTGGCCAGCAAGCGTTCGGCCAACGGCAGAATGTCGCCGGTGCGCTCACGCAAGGGTCGCCAAGCCAGCGGAAAAACCGACAAGCGATAGTACAGATCCTCACGAAAGCGCCCCGCCGCCACCTCACCGGCCAAGTCACGGTTACTGGTGGCCAGCACACGAATATCCAAATTAATTGGCTTGCGCGCACCGACCCGCTCCACTTCGCGCTCCTGCAAAACGCGCAATAACTTGGCTTGCAAGCCCAGCGGCATTTCGGAAATCTCATCCAGCAAAATACTGCCGCCCTCGGCCAATTCAAACTTGCCTGGCTGGGCGGCAATAGCGCCGGTGAAGGCGCCCTTTTCATGGCCAAACAGGGTGGCCTCGAGCATATTGTCGGGGATAGCCGCGCAGTTAATGGCAATAAAGGGTTTATTGGCGCGCGGTGATTGCTCATGGATATAGCGCGCCAACACCTCTTTACCGGTGCCCGACTCGCCGGTAATCAATACCGTCGACTCGCTCTGCGCCACCCGTGCGGCTAATTCGAGCAACTGCTGACTGGCGGGCTCACAGGCCACCGGCCCCTCACCGGCTACCGTGGTAACGCGACCCAAGGCGTGCCGCGCGACTAGATCGAGCAAGGTTTTCGGCTCAAAGGGCTTGACCAAATAATCTGCCGCGCCCTGGCGCATGGCATCCACCGCCCGCTCAACCGCACCGAAGGCCGTCATCAGCAGCACCGGCAATTGCGGGTAGCGCGCCCGAATAAGACCGAGCAGCTGATGACCGTCCATGCCCGGCATATTCACATCGCTAACCACCAAGCTGAACGACTCTTGCGCCAGGGTCTGCAGCGCCGCCTCGGCGCAGTCCACCGCACGGCAGACATGCCCGCCGAGCATCAGGGTATCGACCAGCGCCTCGCGCAGTGCGCGGTCATCCTCGACCAACAAAACTTTAGCCAGCATGACAATTACTCCTGTGCAGTGAGTTGCGCCGCGTGAATCAGCGGCAAGGTCAAAATTGCGCAAGTGCCGCGCGCCACCGTGGAACGCAACTGCAAATGACCTTGATGCGCACGGGCCACCGCATGTACCACCGCCAAACCCAAACCGGTACCGGTGGTTTTAGTGGTGAAAAACGGCTCACCTAAACGCGCCAAAATAGCCTTATCGATGCCATTACCGTTGTCGCTGATGCACAGCCGCAGCGAGTTGCCACGGCTATACAGGTGCACCTTTAAGCGCGAGGCAGGGCCTGCGGCCTGCAAGGCGTTATCGACCAGATTCATCAACGCGCCGACCAGGGTGTCGCGATTACACAGCAACTCACCGGTATGGCTGTCGCATTGCCAACGCACCGCACGATCTTGCACATGCACCTCGGCCGAGGCGCGCAAGGCATCCAACAAGGCTTTCGGGGTTAAGCGATCGGGCAACGGCAAGTCACCACGGGCGAACACCAGCATGTCGCGAACCTGATGTTCCAACTCGTGCAGACGTTCCTTTAGGCGTCCGGCAAAGCGTTGCTGCTGCTCGGCCGGCAACACCTGCTCGGTCAGGTGACTGGCATACAGCAAGGCCGCCGACAACGGCGTGCGAATTTGATGGGCTAACGAGGTGACCATCCGGCCCAACGCCGACAGCCGCTCATGCCGCGACAGCTGCTCTTGTAAGCGTCGGGTTTCAGTCAGGTCGGTGAGCAGAATCAGCTGCCCCGGCTCACCATTCAGCGAACGCGTGGCCATGGCTAAACGGCGGCCGTCTTTGAGAGAGATTTCGTGGCCATCGTCTTCGCGCGGAGCAAAGTTGCGGGCAATCACCAAGCGCCAGAG
>JAIERD010000224.1 GCA_019747155.1 Pseudomonadaceae bacterium | reverse complement strand
ACCAACCCACGCAGGTGTGCTGCAACACCGCCAGCTCCGGCGCCAAGTACACACTGGGGGTCTGCTGACGCAGCACGGCAGCCAACTCGTCGACCCGAGCGCCGGCCGTGTTGGGCAGCGCGATCACCACCCCATCGATGTCGGCGGGCAAGCTTTCCAGCTGCTCGATGCTGGCCAGCAAGGGGTACGGCAAATGCTTGCTGGCCATGCGCCGCGACTTGCGCGCATCGATAAAACCCACCACTTCCACCCCGGGCGCCGTGCTGGCCAGATGCTTGGCAATGGCCACGCCCTGTGCCCCGGCGCCGACGATCAGCAGTCGTGTTTTGTCGCGCCAGCGTTTGCTCAGCTGCTCGATCAAGCCACGGACCAGCAGGCTGTACGCCCCCAGCACCGCCAGCATCAGCAGCCCCAACGGCACTGGCAACAGCGTCAGTCCGGCCGCCCAGCACAACAGCTGTAAGGCCACCACGGCCACACAGGCATTGAGCAGCGCACTCATCACCTTCAGGCGCAGCGCCAGGCGTGGCTGGTGAAAACCGCTGTAGTCATGCACCGGCATGGCCGCAGCCAAAACGGCGAGAAGCACCGCCCAGACGCGCCAGTCCACCTGCAGCTGCATACCCAACTGGCGGCTCAGCAGCCCCACCGTCAGCACGCTGACCGCGCCACAAACGCCATGCCCCAAGTGCAGCAGCCATTGGCCAAGCTGCGACATGGCCGGCGGATCAAAGCGCCGGAGTGCCTTGGCCTCGCCCCTGGCCGAAGTGACCTTGCTGGTTACCTGAATGCGCTCATCCAGAGCACTCGCCGAATCCGCCATGATCCTCTCCCGTGTTACAGCCGCCCACGCACGATCCCCGAGCAGGCCGTGTGCTGACGAAATACCAATAGGTGTTTGCTCAGCCGACTTCCGCCGCAGCGAGGTCTTTGTCCACGGCGAACTTGTGCAGCAATTCATGGGGGATCTGCAGCAACTCGGCATCGCCAAACAGTTCGCCATAGCGGCTCAGATTGCCCACGTACCACTCCACCAACATGCCGATGTCATTGCGTAGGCTGTTTTGCGGACGCCAACCCAAGGCCTGCAACTTGCTCCAGGAGATCGAATAACGGGCATCGTTGAAGGGACGGTCGGAAACGAAATCCACCAGTTCACCCACCTCACGACCAAAGTAATTGGCAATCAACTCGGCCATCTGCAGGTTGGTGTATTCCTCGCTGGTACCGATGTTGTAGGTCTGCCCGGTTTCACCGTGTTCGGCAACAAACAGCACGGCGCGGGCAAAGTCACTGGTGCTCAAGTAATGCCGGCGGTTGCTGCCATCACCATGCAGCGGCAGGCGCCGCCCGGTGAGCAAATGACAGATAAAACGCGGAATGATCTTTTCCGGGAACTGCCGCGTGCCGTACAGATTGTTGGCCCGAATGATCAGAATCGGCTCCTGATACGACTGGATATAGCCGCGCAGGATCATCTCCGCCGCCGCCTTCGACGAGGAGTACGGATTGGTCGGGCACAGCACATCGCCCTCGCCCGCGGCGCCGCTCAGCACTTCGCCGTACACCTCATCAGTGCTCACATGCAGGATGCGCGGCACCCGCTCCTGGCGGCAGGCCTCCATCAGGCTGTGAGTGCCGAGCACATTGGTGCGGGTGAACTCCAGGGAGTTGCCAAAGGAGTTGTCGACGTGGCTCTCGGCGGCGGCATGGATCACCAGAGACGCGTCTTTTACCGCGCGCCGACAGCAGTCGAGGTCCGCCACATCGCCGACCAGCAACTCAACCCGCCCACTGTATAAATGATGGGCAATATTGCGCACGTCGCCGGCGTAAGTCATTTTGTCCAACACCACTATTCGACTGGCGGGATATTTAGCACATGCGGCATCCACAATATGTGAGCCCGCAAATCCCGCACCACCGGTAATAACTATTTTGTACATAAAACCCCCAAGACGTAAGGGCCGTACAACGACAATGGCAATTCATTGTCAGGCGCCCTGAATGTCGTTCC
>JAIERD010000262.1 GCA_019747155.1 Pseudomonadaceae bacterium | reverse complement strand
GGAGGATTGAGGCCCGGGGTTGTAGCTCCGGCCAGCGGCATCCAACACGGCGCAGCAACCCTCACACTCAACTTTCCCGGCTGGCGGTAGTCCAACACCGCAGACTGTGCCTGCGCGGCAACTCGATAGACAGCCGCAGGGCAATTCTGCAGCTTGTTTTTTTGCTCAAAATCAATCAACCGAACAGCACTGTTACTTGTGGAGTATTTGCGATGAAAGCTTGGATCTGCCTGCCCCTGATCGCCTTGACACTCGCCGGTTGCGCCGGTGGCCACAAACCTTATCGCGACAACTGCGCCAGCCAACTGGACGCCGCCTGGCGCGAATCCGACATCGCCAAAACCGAAGGCTTCGCCGGCAGCGTCAGCTACACCAAAGCCATCTCGCTGCTGACCGCCGCCAAGACCCAGCAGCAGTTCGAGGCCTTCGAAGGCTGCACCCGCAAGGCGGAAAAAGCCCGCTTCTATATTCGCGAGTCACGGGCTGGGCGCTGATTGAAATCGAGACTCATATAGGCGGGTGTAACCCGCGCAGTCGTTGCCCATGTCGCGGCTAAAGCCCCTCCTACACCAACTAACAATCCGCCCAACCAATCACTGCGTTTCTGAGCAGCCCGGTGTCGACCCCAGACATCTGCCCTCGCAACAAAGGCTTTAGCCTGAACCGGTGCTATTTCAGCCCGCCATTCTGGAGCCTCCATGAACAAGCCAATTACCCTGCTGCGCGAAACCACCCCGGTACCGATGCTGGATGCCTGCAAATGGCTAAAGCTCGAAGGCGACCCACACACCGTCAACCTGAATGCCTACACCTCCGAGGACGGCAGCAAGATCATGGGCACCTGGATCTGCACGCCAGGCAAGTGGCAGGTCAATTACGACCGCTGGGAGTACTGCCACTTCCAGGAAGGCTACTGCATCATCACCCCGGAAGGCCTGACGCCGATTCATCTGAAAGCCGGCGATATCTTCATCATCGAACCCGGCATGCGCGGCACCTGGGAAGTGGTCGAGACGGTGCGTAAATACTTCGTGTTTGCCTAAGCCAGCAGCCATCTCCCGAAACAGCCATGTAAGGTGCAACCCGCAAGGCCGATGGGTATTGGCTGCGCGGGTTGCACCCGCCCTACCGCTGATGGCGTTTATCGCCCAGTTACTCGAATTGTCCGGCGGCAAGCCGGTAGGTTTTAAATTCGGCCTCGGCCATCCGTGGGAGTTTATGGCCATCGCCAAGGCCATGTTGGCGACTGGCATTGCGCCGAGAGCTTTGGCCTGCATAACGGCGGAGCACGCAGAGCCCCGCCAGCACAGTGCTGGCGGGCAGGCCAACAGCCGGGTACGGCACACGGCTAACTTAGCGTTAATAGACCCGACACTCGCCGGCCACGCCGCGACTGGACAGTTGGTTTACTTGCTCAGAATCGCCGGTGAACACCGCCACAATTTCGTTTGGCGCATGCGCACCGATAAAGTCTACGGTTAACTGATACCTGAAAGTTCGGTAGGTATTTTCGACCTGCCGGGTACCGGGACAATCGGAAAAATTACCGGTTTGCGTTTCGGTTACTGGCTTGCAGTCGCCAGCTTCGTCATCGCTGTCGCGTTTTTTTTCATAGCGGTGCTCGCCTGGTTCGTAGTCGCTCTGATAGCTCGATTGGCTATTTTCACAAGAAGAGCGAGTAACGGTTTTGCGGCAATACCCGTAACCCTCACAGCTTTCAACGTCGCTTCTGGGGTAGTAAATATTCCCCGTTTTCCCCCAGCGGGCTTTTATGTCGTAGAGCAGACCACTGTCGACATGACTAATCGATAAGGTGTTAGCCGTGTAATTGCTCGCCGACACGGGCAGGTCAAATACCGGGCGCGAGTTACTGGTAAATTTAAACCGCCTAAACCATCCGGGCTGTTTATCGAAGCTCACTTCACCCTCGCCCGCCCAGACCCACCTAGCCCCAGGTTGCGCCGAAAACCTCAACGGCCCGCCATCCGCAATGGCTAACTCACCGAGCGCGGTA
>JAIERD010000110.1 GCA_019747155.1 Pseudomonadaceae bacterium | reverse complement strand
AGGTTGTGGGTGCGTGCCCCACGAATCACTATCTTGTCCATGTGCGGCCTCGCATGGCGGGCGTAAACCCGCGAGTATACGGCGCTAAAGTCGGTTGCGGCAAAAGCATCGGCGCTGTGCCGTGACGGGCGCGGCTGCTAGAATTGCCGCCGCCCGCGCATGCGCGTTTACGTCAATAGCAGTTATGAGGGCTTGTTCATGCACGATCTGCATAACGATCGCATGAGTCCAGGTGAGACACGAGCAGCCGCCGGGCTGTCGTTGGTTTTTGCCTTTCGGATGTTGGGCATGTTTATGGTCCTGCCGGTGTTGGCGACCTATGGCATGGAGCTGCGCGGCGCCACGCCAGCGCTGATTGGCTTGGCCATTGGTGCTTATGGCCTGACTCAGGCGGTGCTGCAAATCCCGTTTGGGATGCTCTCCGACCGAATTGGCCGGTTGCCGGTGATTTATATTGGTCTGCTGATTTTTGCTGCCGGTGCCGTGCTGGCGGCGTCGGCCGATTCGATTTGGGGCGTGATCGCCGGCCGGGTCTTGCAAGGCGCCGGCGCTATTTCTGCAGCGGTGATGGCCTTGTTGTCGGACCTGACCCGCGAGCAGCATCGCACCAAGGCCATGGCTATGATCGGCATGAGCATCGGCCTGTCCTTTGCGGTGGCGATGGTGGTGGGGCCGCTGTTGACTCGCGCCTATGGTTTGTCCGGCTTATTTGAAGCGACTGCGGTGATGGCCTTGTTCGGTGTGCTGATCGTCGCGCTGGTGGTGCCGCGAGCCCATGGACAGTTGCGCC
Organism: Pseudomonadaceae bacterium; assembly: GCA_019747155.1. Lineage (GTDB taxonomy): Bacteria > Pseudomonadota > Gammaproteobacteria > Pseudomonadales > Pseudomonadaceae > Aquipseudomonas. The sequence continues at coordinate 1,220 of JAIERD010000110.1, read as the reverse complement.
ACCGCGAATCCGGGGTGGCCAAGCAAGCGCTGTCTGCGACCTTGCGCCATCCGGATTTGTTGCGCCTGGATCTGGGCATCTTCGTCTTGCACGCGGTGCTGATGGCCAGCTTTATTGCCTTGCCCTTGGCGCTGGTGGAAAACGGCGGGCTGCCGAAAGAACAACACTGGTGGGTGTATCTGACGGCGTTGCTGGTGGGTTTTTTCAGCATGATTCCGTTCATTATTTACGGCGAGAAACAACGCCAGATGAAGCGGGTGCTGCTCGGTTCGGTCGCCGTGTTGCTGCTGTGTGAGCTGTTTTTTTGGCTGTGTGGCAGCAACTTGCGGGCCTTGGTGTTGGGCACCATCGTATTTTTCACCGCTTTTAACCTGCTGGAAGCCTCGCTGCCCTCGCTGATCAGCAAGGTCGCCCCGGCCGGCGGTAAAGGCACGGCGATGGGGGTGTATTCCACCAGCCAGTTCCTCGGCGCGGCAGTCGGTGGCATTCTCGGTGGCTGGCTGTTTCAGCATGGCGGCCTGGCCATGGTGTTTGTCGGCTGCGCGGTGCTCTGCGCCTTGTGGCTGGGCTTTGCTGTTACTATGCGCGAGCCACCTTACGTGACCAGTTTGCGTTTACCGCTACCGTCTGCGGCACTCAGTGATGCTGGCTTGGTCGAGCGTTTGCAGTGCTTGGCGGGGGTAACAGATGCAGTGGTGGTCGCTGATGAGGCGGCCATCTATATCAAAATCGACACTAAACAAGTGGATCGCAGCAGTATTGAGCGCTTGATCGCAACAGCGCCGATGCCTGCACCCGTATGAATGCATAGACAGATAGGAGAGCGTTATGGCCCGTGGGGTTAACAAAGTCATCTTGGTCGGAACCTGTGGTCAGGATCCAGAAACGCGCTACATGCCCAATGGCAACGCCGTGACTAACCTGAGCCTGGCGACCAGCGAGCAGTGGACGGACAAACAAACCGGGCAGAAAGTCGAAAAGACCGAGTGGCACCGTGTGTCCTTGTTCGGCAAGGTGGCGGAGATTGCCGGCGAATACCTGCGTAAAGGTTCGCAGGTATATATCGAAGGTAAGCTGCAAACCCGCGAGTGGGAAAAAGACGGCATCAAGCGTTACACCACCGAAATCGTCGTCGACATGCAAGGCACCATGCAGTTGCTTGGCGGTCGTCCAGAAGGCGGCGACTCTGCTCCACGTCAGCAGCGCCCGCAAGCGCAGCC
>JAIERD010000204.1 GCA_019747155.1 Pseudomonadaceae bacterium | reverse complement strand
TCAGGTCCTGCGGCACCAACGGGGCAATTAGCTTTATCCATTGGGGGAACAACCTATGCAATTACAAGACAAGGTCATCATCATCACCGGCGGCTGCCAGGGTCTGGGTCGCGCAATGGCTGAATACCTGGCCGGCAAAGGCGTCAAACTGGCGCTGGTCGACCTCAACCAAGAGAAACTCGATGAAGCCGTGGCCGTGTGCAAGGCCGCCGGCGTCGAAGCCCGCGCCTACCTGTGCAACGTCGCCAATGAAGAACAAGTGACCCATATGGTCGCACAGGTTGCCGCCGATTTTGGCGCCATCAACGGCCTGGTCAACAATGCCGGGATTCTGCGCGACGGCCTGACCATCAAGGTCAAAGATGGCGAGATGACCAAACTCAGCCTGGCTCAGTGGCAAGCGGTGATCGACGTCAACCTGACCGGCGTGTTCCTCTGCACCCGCGAAGTGGCAGCGAAGATGATCGAGCTGAAAAACGAAGGCGCTATCGTCAATATTTCCTCGATCTCGCGTGCCGGCAACATCGGCCAGGCCAACTATTCGGCAGCCAAAGCCGGGGTTGCGGCCGATACCGTGGTCTGGGCCAAAGAACTGGCTCGCTATGGCATCCGGGTTGCCGGCGTAGCGCCTGGCTTTATCGAAACCGAAATGGTTGCCAGCATGAAGCCCGAAGCTCTGGAGCGTATGTGCTCCGGCATCCCGCTCAAGCGCATGGGCAAGCCTGCCGAAATCGCTCACTCGGTGGCTTACATCTTGGAAAACGACTACTACACCGGTCGTATCCTTGAGCTGGACGGCGGCCTGCGCCTGTAATCACCGCCCGCACGCAGTAAGCAAAAGCCCCGCACTCGGTCTGAGTGCGGGGCTTTTTTTATCGACGCAAACTACAGCCGCGCCAACTACCAGCCAATCCCCAGCCCCAGCATGTATTGGCGATCCGCCGAGGTCTGCCCCAGACCACGGGTTTGATTAAGCTCGTACAGCAAGGAAATCCGCGCCCATTCATTGACCCGGTAACGCAAGCCCGCCTCGCCCTCGAACACGTAGTCGACCTGATCAATCAGCGGCAAGGCCAGCTGACCGGTGCTGTACAGCTCGACCCGGGTACCAGCCAACAAGCGCTTGTAATCCCACTCCATACTGCCGGCATCGAACTGGGTATTGCCGGGATTGTCCGCAGAGGCATCGGCGTGCAGCTGGTAGCGCTGATACTGACCAATCAGTTCGAAACGCCCCAGCTCGTTATCCCAAAACCGGTAGCCGGGACCCATGCCGTACGAACTCACCCGGTCAATCGACTCAAACTCATTGCGCTGCTCGTGCAGGCTGCTACGCACAAACCATTGTTCGGTGATAAAACGGTCGAGGTCATAATCGAGCTTCCAGTTTTGCTCGACCTTTTGACTGTTTTTCGTCTCATGCTCAAGCTCGCCTTTGACTACATGCCGCCAGGCCCCATGGCTGACACGGCTATCGCCCTTAAGCTTGAACTCGTCGGTGTCATCCTGATTGCGCTCAAGTTCGAGCTTGGCGTCCAGATTGCCTTCCCAGACAAAGTCGCTGATCAGCGGCCGTGGCGGCACTAACTGCTTAATGTCGGCCAGGGCGACGGTTTGGCTCTGGCCATTAAGCACTTGCACCTGACCCGCTTCGGCGGCTTGCAAGCGCTGGCTGTGCTGCCCCTCAAAGCCTGAGCGTTTAACCAACAGGGGCCGGTCAGAACTGAGGGTGTCAATATCCGCCCAGTCAATCAGCACTCGACCGGCATACTTGGTTTTTAGCACCAGCTTGCCGCCATCAAGCAGAATAATCTCACCGCTAAGCCGATCACCGTTATTCAGCCAAACCGCATCGGCGCGGGCAAACTGGGCACTAAGAAGCACAAAACAGACAAACAAGGTACGCAGAAACATGAACAACCTAAGCTATGGGGACGATAAAAAGGGCCCGCAGCATGCCTGTAGCAGCTTGCGAGCCGCAAGCGCAGCCGCTCGACGGGAGGCCTTA
>JAIERD010000614.1 GCA_019747155.1 Pseudomonadaceae bacterium | reverse complement strand
GGTGCAACAAACCGTCAGCGATGCCCTGCAAACCGAGAGCGCGCTGGGCAGCATCGCCGTCGCAGTGTCGGTGATCCAGCAAATGAACCAGCAAATCGCCGCTGCTGCCGAGCAGCAAAGTTCGGTGGCCGAGGAGATCAATCGCAGCGTCAGCACCATCCGCAACAGCGCCGATCAGTCTTCCCTAGCGATGACCGGCAGCGCCGCCAACAGCGTTGAGTTGGCGACCCTGAGCCAGCAGTTGCAGGCGATGGTTGGGCACTTCAAGTTGTAGGGCGGCGCTTTAGTTAGGCTATGTACCCGTTAAGTGTGCAAGGGTCGTAACCTTTCGTAAGAGGGAATTAGCCTGATACTTGTATTGTTTGCACCGGCCAATCGCGGATAAATCCGCTCCTACAGGGTTGGCCAGCCAATGTGATTGTTGCAGGCGTCGGGCTTGTGTAGGAGCGGCTTTTTGTAACAAAGGGCACCGCGAAGCAAGCGTGGCACCTGAAATCCTGCAGGGCCGCAACCGTTCCTTTCCCCATACTCATCTGGGTCACAAACCAGATGCTACGGGACATGCGCTTTGCGACCGCTAACGGGACATCGCCCTCAGTTGCGCGCCACGCTGACGCCTTCGAGGTTGGCGAACGAAGTGTCTTTGGCAGTCAGCAGAAAATCGCGCATAAAAGGCGCATCCAGCATGTCGGTGCGCACCCCGGCGAACAGGGTGGCGAACAGCCCTTTGTCGCCCAGGCGTTTGGCCGTCACATAACCCCGTGAGCTGTATTCGTGCAGTGCCCAGTTGGGCAAGCCGCAAACGCCACGGCCGCTGGCCACCAACTGCATCATCATCACCGTCAGCTCTGAGGTGCGCACCTGGGCCGGTTCGACATCGGCGGGCTCCAAGAAACGGGTGAAAATATCCAGCCGGTCACGCTCCACCGGGTAGGTGATCAGGGTTTCGCTGGCCAGGTCTTCGGCGTGGATAAAGGCTTTGTTGGCCAGCGGATGCTGGTTGGCCACCGCCAGCAGTGCCTCGTAGGTGAACAGCGGCACATAGGTGATGCCGGCCATTTCGATCGGGTCGGAGGTCACCACCAGGTCCAGGTCGCCGCGAGCCAAGGCCGGCAGCGGTGCGAAGGAAAACCCCGAGGCCAGATCCAGCTCCACCTCCGGCCAGGCATCGCGAAACTGGTCGATGGTCGGCATCAGCCATTGAAAGCAGCTGTGGCATTCGATCGCCATGTGCAGCCGGCCGGCAGTGCCACCGGCCAGTCGCGCCAGATCGCGGGCGGCGCCGCGCAATTGTGGCAACACCGCATCGGCCAGTTGCAACAGACGCAGGCCGGCGCTGGTGAAGCGCACAGGCTTGGTTTTGCGCATAAACAGCGACAAGCCCAAGCGCTCCTCCAGCTCTTTGAACTGGTGCGACAGGGCCGATTGGGTCAGGTGCAGGCGCTCGGCGGCGTCCACCAGGCTGTCGGCTTCGCGCAGGGCATGCAGGGTTTTAAGGTGGCGAATTTCCAGCATAAAAACCTCGGGGTCAGGGCTGTTTGGGGTTCAGGCAAGGGCCAAGCACGTGGCGAATGCCGGCCGTATCCTGCGGCAGTTGAAACTCGGCGCTGAGCCCTGGCTGCCCGGCTTGCGGGCTCTCCAGGCTCAGTCTAACGAGTTGGCCGCGACCGGAGTCGGAGGCCCAATAGGCCATTTCCTGCGGCTCGGGGGTCAGCAGAAACTCAAAAATAGTGCCCACTTGAAAGCTGCCGGCATCCCGATAGGCGCCGCTCACCAGGTATGGCTGGCTCGGCCGGCTGCCGCTGCCGCTGCCGCTGCTCAGGTGCAAGGGGCCGTTGGCGGTGGCATCCGGACCTTCGAAAGGGGCGACAGCAAAACCCAGTTGCTCGGCGGAAATCTGCAAGCCCAGGCTGATGCCGGGGTAGTTCGGGTGGCAGCTGAGCATCAAGGTGGCGTTACTGCTAAAGGCCGCCAC
>JAIERD010000475.1 GCA_019747155.1 Pseudomonadaceae bacterium | reverse complement strand
AGCAGCGCATCACCTTGAAAAACACCCAAATGGTTAACCCCGACACCAGCAACCTCAAACGCATCGAGCGTGAACTGGCCGAACAAACTCGCGCCTATCAGCAGTTCAGCCCCGGCACGCCGAGCAATCTGCAACTGGACAAACCAGTCAACGGCCCGCTGTCCAGCCGCTTCGGCCTGCGCCGCTTCTTCAATGGCGAGGAGCGTAACCCGCACTCCGGGTTGGATTTTGCCGTGCCGGCCGGCACACCGATCAAGGCGCCAGCCGCCGGCAAGGTGACGCTGATCGGCAACTACTTCTTTAACGGCAACACGGTGTTCGTCGATCACGGCCAGGGCTTTATCAGCATGTTCTGCCATCTGTCGAAGATCGACGTAGTGCTTGGCCAGCAACTGCCACGCGGCGCCGTGCTCGGCCGGGTCGGCGCCACCGGCCGCGCTACCGGGCCGCATATGCACTGGAACATCAGCCTCAACGACGCCCGCGTCGACCCGGCGATTTTTATTGGTGCCTTCCAGCCTTAATGCCGCTACCAAAGCGCGAAACAGCCTGCGCAATTGCAGCCAAGCCAGCCGCCAGCCTGCGCAATAAATCACCACTAAATTGCAAATAGAGAACAACACTGCCAATTTTTACGCAGTGCTTGCACGCTTTAACCAGCATCTCTAGGGTTATCAGCATCCACAAGATAAATAACTTGTTTTTCGGCTGGCCGTGACCCGGCCCCGCACCCAGGATTACCGCCATGAGCATGCTTAAAGACCCGTCCAGCAAGTACCGCGCCTTCACCCAGATCAACATCCCCGACCGCACCTGGCCGAATAAGGTGATCAGTCAGGCGCCGATCTGGCTGTCATCGGATCTGCGCGATGGCAATCAGTCGCTGATCGAGCCGATGGATGCGGCGAAGAAAATGCGTTTCTTCAAGACCCTGGTGGCGGTTGGCGTCAAGGAAATCGAGGTGGGCTTTCCGTCCGCCTCGCAGACCGATTTTGACTTTGTCCGTGAGCTGATTGAAGGCGGGCACATCCCCGACGACGTGACTATCCAAGTGCTGACCCAGGCCCGCGAAGACCTGATCACTCGCACCTTCGAGTCTCTGCAGGGCGCCAAGCGGGCGATCGTCCACTACTACAACGCCACGGCGCCGAGCTTTCGGCGCATCGTGTTTAACCAGGACAAGACCGGGGTGATCGAGATCGCCGTGCAGGCCGCGCAGATCATCCAGCGCCTGGCCGCCCAGCGCCCGCAAACCGACTGGCGTTTCGAGTATTCGCCCGAGGTATTCAGCTCCACCGAAATCGACTTCGCCGTCGAGGTCTGCAACGCGGTGATTAGCGTGTTTCAGCCGACCCCGGCGCGCAAGCTGATCCTCAATCTGCCGACCACCATCGAGGCCGCCACGCCGAACAACTATGCCGACCAGATCGAGTGGTTCTGCCGCCAGATCAATCAGCGCGATAGCCTGCTGATCAGCCTGCACACCCACAACGACCGTGGCACCGGTGTGGCCGCCACCGAACTGGGGCTCATGGCCGGCGCCGACCGCGTCGAAGGTTGCCTGTTCGGCAACGGCGAGCGCACCGGCAACGTCGATCTGGTCACCGTGGCGCTGAACCTCTACACCCAAGGCGTTGACCCACAATTGGACTTCTCCGACATCGACGGCGTGCGCAAAGTAGTCGAAGAATGTAACCAGCTGCCGGTGCACCCGCGCCACCCCTACGTGGGTGATCTGGTGCACACCGCCTTCTCCGGCTCGCACCAGGATGCGATCCGCAAAGGCTTCGCCCAACAAGACCCGAACGGCATCTGGGAGGTGCCGTACTTGCCAATCGACCCAGCCGACATCGGCCGCAGCTACGAGGCGGTGATTCGCGTCAACAGCCAGTCCGGCAAAGGCGGCATCAGCTTTCTGCTGGAGCAGGAATACGGCATCAGCCTGCCACGGCGGATGCAAATCGAATTTAGT
>JAIERD010000425.1 GCA_019747155.1 Pseudomonadaceae bacterium | reverse complement strand
CAAAGATCAGGCATCAATTTTTTCAACTTTTTTTGATTTTTGCGAAAGTCGACTACCGTTGCTGACTAGTTCCTGAAGGAGAGTGAGCGTTGTGCCGTTGATTTTTTCCAGTTGGAGCAGACTACGTTCCAGCCGCCCCAGGCGTTCACCGAACTGCTGGACGTTTAGACTGGCAAGCAGCGCAGCCGGATCTCCGGACATCGGGCTATCAGATGGATAAGGTTGTGCGAACGGAGAACAGGCCGGTGCGCTGCCAGCAGCATAGGTGACTCCAATTTGCGTTGAACCACCCATGGTTTCCTCGTGGATTTCGCGAGCGACCTCTTCAACATCAGGTTCGTCGAATTCCTTTTTTCCACTTAAATAGCCGAAAAGCATCAGGCGGTCACATACGGAATTGATACGGCGCGGGATGCCACTGCTGGCTTTAAAAATCGCCTCAAAGGCGGCAGGAAGTATTGTGGGAATGCCCGTTGAGCCGGCGCACTTTAGACGGTGCACGATATAGGCGCGGGTCTCTGCCACATCAAGTGGCCCGATATGACAGGCAGCAATTACCCGCTGTCTAAATTGCATCATGTTCGGGCTTTGGAGTATCTGCCGAAATTCCGGTTGGCCGATCAGGAAGCTCTGGAGAAGTGCATGGTTGCCAAACTGAAAATTGGAGAGCATCCGCAGTTCTTCGACCGCTCGTGCTGTCAGGTTTTGAGCCTCGTCAACAATCAGCAGGCACCGCTTTCCTTTACCAGTCATGCTGATGAGAAAAGCTTCAAGCGCCATCAAAATGTCGGCTTTTGATACATCCTTCGTTCTTATTCCAAATGCAGCCCCTACCAATCTAAGCGTGTCGTCGGCATCGAGTTGAGTGCTGACCAGATGGGCCGCAACAATTTTGTCCTGGTCTAGTCCGTCCAGCATGCCACGAACAATGGTCGTCTTGCCGGCGCCAACTTCGCCGGTGATAACAATAAACCCTTCGTTCTGGTGCATGCCATATTCCAGATAGGCGGCGGCACGGCGATGCTGCTTGCTTCCGAAATAGAAGGAGGGGTCGGGGTTTAGCTGGAAGGGCTTGTTGGTCAAGCCATAGAATGCTTCGTACATGCGTTTAATATATGTAGGAAACCGTTCCGATGAGGGCGTTTTCCGTGTAGGGGTTAGTGGTGCTGTCAAACTCTGAGCGACGGAGAGTCAGTGAGCCGGTGGTTTTTGCACCCAATCTGCTTGTAACATTGACTTGATACATCATCATGGTTGTTTTGAGAATGTTTGTCCCGGTACCAGTGCTTTCCTGGCGCGAGGCCAAAAAGTTCAGGTTGGATAGATCACTGAGTCGGTGAGCGACATTAAGACTGAAGCCTTGCTGGCGAATGGTCGAGTTTTGGTCGAAGTTATCATTGAGGTTGGCGGCTAATACGGATTGCCTGTCATCGCGGCTGATTAGGAAAGTAACGGTGTTTCGTACCCCGGTCAGGGCCAGTGCGAGCTGCTGACGCCTCTGAATAGTCGCTCGAGATGTCAGGTAACTACCGGTAACCTGAGTGTTTGGGTTGATGCCATTCTGAGCGAGCAGTTTCTGTACCACGTTTCCAACAGCTATCTCTTTGGCAGCCGGGTCCATGCTGGCATACGGTTCCATATTAGAAAACTGCTGGAAGTAGAGGTCATAAACAGTGCCCATGCCTTGCGAGGCAAACTGGTTTGGCAAAACAGATATGTCTCTGGAGTCGGTAAAGCGGATGCTGCTTCGTGGGAAGCGATGGCTGAAACTGATGTTGTGCCCGTCGCCAAAGAAACGCTTTTCCTTGAAGGCTGAGAATTGAGTGCGCTCCGTTGGGTTCCAGTCAAATCCATAGCCGTACGTAGTGCTGGTCTCCTGATCGATAGAGGCGTAGTTGTTTGACTCCCGACCACCACTTAACGAAAGGCGAAATTCGGGC
>JAIERD010000456.1 GCA_019747155.1 Pseudomonadaceae bacterium | reverse complement strand
CGTGTGGCCCCCTGGTTATCGGCACTGATCGAATCCGGGAGCTTGCTGCCCCTGCCAGTCTCCATCCTGGCCCAATATAGCGCCCTGGCCACCGTGCACGATGGCGGCCTGGTCGCCACCATCAGCGGCCCGCCACTCACCACCGGCCCCATGGCGGGCAAACCCCCGCCACTGGTCACCATGGGCGTGGCCAAGCGATCACGTCACGCTGCCACCCTCTGGCCGCTACTCACCGGCCCGGTGATGCCGCGCTCCATGCCCGGCATCCAGTGCCCCGCCACCCCTTGGCTGGCCGTGTCGATTTGGCCCACCATCGCCATGCACCCCGAGGCGCTGGAGTGGCTGGGTGACCTAGAGCAATGTATTGCATGGGCGTGGATGGAGTCCAAAAAATGACACAAAATCCAACGCCCCAGCAAATCAAAGAGGTGCGCGAGGCCGTACAAGCCTCTTTTGATCTAGGCATCACGGCGGCTCAAGACTGGTGCGCTACCTCCCTACATACAAAGCGGAGGCCATGGCAGCAGTGGGAGACTGGAGCGCGTGCAATGCACCCGGCTTTCTGGGAGCTTCTGAAAATAAAAACTGCGCTCATTGCGCATAAGTCAAAAAAGCCCTAAACACACTCAAATCCGGATACCCTTTCTTTGTAGCTTTGCTTAGGGGCAACTAGCTGGAGCGGCCTTGCGCCATGTGGTGTAGATGCACCGGTCCGGCCGATTCTCGAACTCGTCGTACACCACGCCTTCGATGACACAAAATACGTCTTTGGATGTCTTGCAGATGAACCTGCCGCTTGGATACTGTTTCGTGAACGTCGCAGGATTCATTCGGCGTTCGCCCTTGACTGCCGGGAACGACATCTTGGAAGCCCAAGGTTGCGCGCTGATCCATTCGGAAAAATGAAAACCCCTGCTGGCGATTCGGCCAGCTATCTTGAGTGTGTCGTAGGCCTCGTCATAGGACAAGTCCAGCGCCAACGCCAACGCTCTCACTGTGCAATCGTTCCTTTGCCTTGGGCGCGTCCCCTGGGCACGGCCTGCGTCAGTACGGATCCACAGATAGGACAGCCCATAGGGCTTGCCGTCGAAGCCAACCCCACTCATTGAGCAAATTTGGACCACCAGTGTTCTCCCTTCAACTTGCCGCGAACCGCTTGTGTCAATAAGGAAGATTGTATTTAGGGTCTGCGTACAACTTATTGAGCGGCAACTTCAGCAACTGTGGGCCTTGTGCGTATCCAGGCCAACTCTGCGCCTGCAAGCACCGCTGGTATTGCGCCAACAGTTCGCGCACACGCCTTTTGCCGAAAGCCCAGAACGTGTCTTTATCAGCCTGATAGACGACCGAGCCGTAGGGCGACAGTTTCTCGCCAACGAGGAAAGTCATGATGATCTCTTTGCCCTCGGGCTGGAACTGTGCGAACCCCTCCATGTAGAAGGCTGCCTGAATGTGGTACCCGAATTTGGCTGCGTCCCATTTGAAGCGCTCGCCGCGTGCGTCCGGGGCCGTTTTCACGTCGATCACAATGTTCTCGATCGTCAGGTCCATCCTTGCTTTGCAGGTCAGCCCGGTTTGAGCGTCGAGCCAGTAATAGTTGCGTTCTGGCGTGCCGAGGTCAACCAGATCGGCCATGGTGAAGGCGGCTGAGTGGGTCCGGATCACGGTTGCAGAGCGCAGGCTGTTGGCGCATCCGATGATGTCGTTCAACTCGCGCAGCATCAGAACTCGCTTGCCCGGATTGGCCAACTCAAATTCCTTGAATGACTTGGTTGATTTCGCCTTGTTTCCTGGATGGGTCAGGTAGGTTTGCTTGAAACGCTGAGGCTCCAGCACGGCGGCATGGACGGCCGTTCCGAACTCGTATTTGGGTGTCCGCTGGCGAATGCCATTGGCACGAAGCTGTTGTTGGCGCAGGCG
>JAIERD010000505.1 GCA_019747155.1 Pseudomonadaceae bacterium | reverse complement strand
AGGACGTAGGCGCCCATAAATTACTGCAGGCGCCCCGCCGACAAAACACCCCGCCCACCGAACCTTTATTTACTCCGGCAACACCGCCGGCAGCAGGATTTCGGCGAAAGGCACCGGCAATTTGATGACGCCATCGGCCGGCTGATTGGCGCGGGTGATGGCGATCAGCTGACGAATGTCCTGCAGGCGCAGGGCTTGCGGCACATGCGGGTCGTTGCCGAAGAAATCCTCCCAATGGCCGATCACCGTCAGCCGTGGCTGCAGGCGTTTGAGCAGTATCTCGGGATACGCCGGCACTTGGTTCCAGGCACCGGCGCAGAGCACCTCCACATCCACCCGCTTGCTGTCTGGCAACTGCGGCGGCAAACCCAGGGGCGCGGTGCTGGCGGCGTCTTGGTAGTGAATGCGATAGACCGGCTGGCCTTGCGCGTCGAGCAAATCCACCAGCCAGGCCAGGGTCTGGCCCTCTTTCCAGCCGAACACCGAAGTCGGCAACTCAGTCAGGTCCTGGTCGTAACTGCCGGTCAGCAACTTGATGCCGAACATATGCGGCGAGTGCTCGCTCTTGATCGCCATGGCGCGGATCTGCCGCTTGGGCGAGTAAAACCACTGGCCGGGCGTGGCGCCGAGGGCCATCTGCGCTTCGGCATCGACAATCCGCTCACGGGGAATAGCGGCGGCGAGGATATGGCCCATGGTCTTCGAGCCATAGACCTTGGCGTTGGGCGCGTGCTTTTCCAGAATACGCGGCACATCCAACAGGTGATCGTAGTGGGCGTGACCGACCAGCAGCATGCTGACATCGGCGGCGGGCGGCATCAGTTGATCGATCTTGGCGTTATCGGCCACCACCGTCAGCGGCGGTTGGCCGAGGGTCGCCGGGTTGCTGAACGAGGGCGCAAACAGCAACGCCTCACCCTGCCAGCGCAGCAGATAACCGCCCACCCCGAGGTATTGCATGCTCGGCGGCGCCACCTTGGTTGCTTCCCAGAGCGGCAAACCAGCAGGGTTTTGCGCGCAACCGGCGAGCAACAACAGTGATAACAGGACAATCCGACGCAGCATGACCAAGCTCCTTGAAAATGACGCTGATTAGTTACCTGTTGCATATACGCACAGCCCTTTGTAGGAGCCAGCTTGCTGGCGATCCGGACTGAGCAAAAGGCTCAGCAGGCTGCCACCCTCGAAGCACAAGCATCGCGAGCAAGCTCGCTCCTACGGGTTTGCATTCTTACCCTTACATACAGTCGCAACACCTAACCGATACAGCCCTTTAAAAATAGCCCTGCAGCCTAACGGCTCGCCCGCCACTCGGCACCGAACCTGTGGCTAGTTAGCCGCAGGCTTGCCGTAAAAAGCCCGGCCCGCAGTTATCCACCGCCAGCCTGACGCGGATCAATGCAGGCGGCGGTGGGTTGTTGCTAAAGTCCCGGCCCATTTTCTGCGCCATCCGAGTGCCATCGCCATGTCCGCCCCGCTCAAGCCCGAACTGCTCTCGCCCGCCGGCACCCTGAAGAACATGCGTTATGCCTTCGCCTACGGTGCCGATGCGGTGTACGCCGGGCAGCCGCGCTACAGCCTGCGAGTGCGCAATAACGAGTTCGACCACGCCACCTTGGCCATCGGCATTAACGAGGCGCACGCGCAGGGCAAGCAGTTTTATGTGGTGGTGAATATCGCCCCGCACAACGCCAAGCTAAAAACCTTCCTCAAAGACCTAGCGCCGGTGGTGGCCATGGGCCCGGATGCGCTGATCATGTCCGACCCTGGCCTGATCATGCTGGTGCGCGAGCACTTCCCGCAGATGGCGATTCACCTGTCGGTACAGGCCAACGCGGTGAACTGGGCCAGCGTCGAGTTCTGGCGCCAGCAAGGCCTGAGCCGGGCGATTTTGTCGCGTGAGTTGTCGCTGGA
>JAIERD010000379.1 GCA_019747155.1 Pseudomonadaceae bacterium | reverse complement strand
TATCCCTGGGCCACTATGAAACCGGCAAACTCAGCGGTTGGCGCAGCCATGTGGATGACCCAAAATTCTTTCTGGCCGCCGACGGCCCGAGCCAGCCGGCAGCCGAACTGAGCGCCACTCTAGCCGCGCTGTACGCCCCGGTCAGCCTTGGCGACCGGCACGCCCAATGCGTGTTCCCGGCTCGCACCCGCTGGCTGCGCGCCCAGCTACAACTGCAAGACTTGCCGCAACCGGCCTGCGCAGAATTTGCCACCTGGTACCGGGACATCGCCCCGCACAGCGCGGTGCTGATTTATCCGGCCGCCTACCTCAACAGCCCGTCATCGATGTTTGGCCACACCTTGCTGCGCATCGACCAGGCTGACAGCGACAGCAACAACACCGCCTTGCTGAGTTATGCACTGAACTTTGGCGCTTTTATCGAAGGCTCCGACAACAGCATGCTGTATGCCTGGAAAGGCCTGATGGGCGGCTACCCAGGTCTGTTCGCGCTGGTGCCCTACCGGGAGAAACTGGCCGAATACACCCGCCTGGAAAACCGTGATCTGTGGGAATACCGACTGAATCTGACCCCGGAAGAAACCGGGCGGATGATCGAGCATGTCTGGGAACTCAAGCAGATCCGCTTCGACTACTTCTTCTTCGACGAAAACTGCTCCTACCGCCTGCTGGAACTGCTGCAAGTGGCGCGCCCCGGCTTGCAACTGACTGAAGACTTCCAGCTGACAGCCATCCCCACCGACACCGTTAAAGCCGTCAACGACGCCGGACTGGTCGAGCGAATCGACTACCGCCCCTCCCGCGAACGGGAACTGCAGAGCCGCGCCAAACCCCTGAGCGTCGCCGAGCAAGAGCAACTGCTGCAACTGGCCGCCGGTAGCGAGCAACTCGATCAGGCCGCCTTTAAAGCCCTGCCCCGCGAGCGCCAAGCGCTGGTGCAGGACGGCGCCTTTCGTCTGCTGCGCTACCAGGCCAATGGCCAAGAACGCGACGGCGCCACCGCCCAGCGCAGCTTTGAGCTACTGCAAGCGATCAGCCGCAACCCGCCACCGCCGCTGCAGATCGAACGCCCCGGCCGCCCGGAAGACGGCCACGATTCGCGCACCTGGCAACTGGGCGCCGGCAGCCGAGGTGATCGGGCGTTTGCCGAGTACGGTCTGCGCATGGCCTATCACGACCTGGAGGACAACCTGTATGGCTTCCCGCTCGGCGCGCAGATCGAAATCCTTAATCTTAAACTGCGCCAATACCAAGGCAACGACTGGCAACTGCAGCAACTCGACCTGGCCAGCATCCGCTCGCTGACCCCGCGCAATCAGTTGCTGCAACCGCTCTCGTGGCAAGTACGCGGCGGCCTCGAACGAGTGCCTGGCACCAGCGACCAAGATGGCGAGGAAACCTTGGTCAGCCATATCAGTGGCGGCGCCGGCGGCACTTGGCAACTGAGTGATGAACTGCTGGCCTTCAGCCTCGGCACCGGCCGGCTTGAGCACAACCATGACTTCGCCCCAGCCGTGGCCCCGGCGCTGGGCTTCGATACCGGCCTGCTGTGGCGCAACCCGCTCGGCAACCTGCGCCTGGAGGCCGCCGGCGACTACTTCGCCAACGGCGAAATCCGCCGCACCCTCAGCCTTAACCAGCAATGGGAAGTCAGCCAAAACCTCGGCCTGCGACTAAGCGCCGAGCGCCAGTTCAGCCACCTGAGCGCGCCGGAAAACGAAGTGATGCTGGAGTTGAAGTGGTATCAGTATTGAGTGGGGAGTGGGGAGTGGGGCGCTAGCCCGGTGTTAGCCCGCCCCACAAACAAAAAAGGCCCGCATCGCTGCGGGCCTTTTGCTTTCAACTGGTGCCGGAGATAGGAATCGAACCTACGACCTTCGCGTTACGAGTGCGCTGCTCTACCGACTGAGCTAC
>JAIERD010000431.1 GCA_019747155.1 Pseudomonadaceae bacterium | reverse complement strand
AGAGCCTGCCACAGGCGTAGCATGGGGGGCGACTGGGGCCGCACTTACGGAAGTTAGAGGCGCAGGAGCCACCGAAGGTAGCTGCATGGCCGCAGGGGGAATAGTCGCGGCAACCTCAACGGATACAACAGGAATACCTGCAGCCTTAGCGGGCTGATCACCATCGCCATCGCCACGCACTGGTCGCGTCGGCCGCGAGGGCAAGCCAGCAACCGGCAAATGGCTCACTGGGGCAGGCCGGCGGCGGCCGGCGGCGACCGGCATAGCCTGAGCCACCCGCCCACCTTTACCGAACGAGCTGGCTGACTTATGCAGCATCGAGCGCATAGCCGACGTGTCGGCCTTGATCGCCCTGAGAATCTGCAATCGCTCCTTTTCGCCGGACAGATCAACCGGGGCTGAACCCTGTAGAAAGCCGGCACTGTCGGCAATCAGCTCCATGACTTACCAGCCCAGCCGGCTGAGCTGACGGGAAGCGGCAGCGCTCGGCTTCGACTCAGCAGAGGGCTTTGCGGCGGCCAGAGGGACCAATGGCGCCGTCAAAAAAGCATCTGCCTGGTCAAGGTGAGAGTGGACGCAATTCACCGTCAGCTCCATGACCCCATCGAGCGCAGCGGTGTCACGGCCATCAGCGGCCAGGCGAGACAGATAGACCGAATTTTCCTCAGCCAGGAGCAGCACCGTGGCCTGCATCTGGTCATACGACTGCTGCATGGAATCAAGCATCGCACTGCACTGATCGACGATCTGTTGCCGCTCAGCTACGGCATCGAACACGTCATCGCCATCCATGACGCCACCCAGGGCAACGCCATAGCCGCGATTGGTGGAGTAGTTCGGTTCTAGCACATAGTCGAAGCCATAGAAGCCCAACGGCATGGCCTTGTTGCCAACCGCGCGGGTATTGATCGCCGAGGAAAAGCCGCCAGCCTTGCTCGCATGCAGGCGCGCCGCCAGCTTGCCGGACGCGGTGCTGAGAAATTCAGTCTCATGCTCCACGGTGCCGTCCGGGTACGCCTTGAGGCTGATCGTGCGAATGGCCGGTTCAACACTCACCGCCTTGCCGTCAACCACACCACCTTCGGCCGGATTGAGACCGAACTTGACCCGTGGCCAGTGGCCGAAATAGCCCAGCATGTCGCCATGCCTGACGCGCTCCTGCACGTCAGGACCATTGATCAGAGCGGCCGCCGCAACAGTGTCGAAATTGCGTTCAACGCCACGCGCTTTGCGGCCGCGCTCGGCCAGGTTGTAGCGAATAACGCCAGTTTTAGGCAGGCTCATCGTCGTTGTCTCCAAATGCTACGGCCGGCTTGGCCTGGTCGTCGTCAAAGTTGTTCTCATCGCCGGCAGGGTCGCCGCCGAAACCACCGCCACCAAAGCCGCCAGCATCAGCCTTTGGCTTGGCGTCCTTTAGCCCTTTGGCGAGCTGCTTGGCATAGTCCTCATCGAACTGCATGGACTTGATCAGAATCTGCTCCACGACCTCCAGCGGAAGGCCAAGGTCGATCAGCTGCTGGAACACCTGAACCATGATTGCGGAGCCGCTCATGGCCCGCTCACGCGACTCCTGCTGCTCGCGCGCCAGGGCGCTCGTAGCGCCGTAGAAATTGATCTGGTAAGGGCGCGCAGACGGGTCAAAAACCTCGCCGTAACGGGCCAGGCAATGCACGTCAACAACGTGATGGATGAATTCAGTAAGGGCTGTACGGATGATCTCGCTGCGCTCTGCCGCCTGAATCGAGGTGCGGAAGAAACCACCCTCACCCAGCCCGCCGGACAGCAGATCAGCAAAGCCCAGCATGGACAGGTCGATACCCAGGGCGCCCGCCAGCAGGCGCGCCTGCAGCATTACGTCCTCAATTGAAATCGTTGAGGTGGCGGCCGAGCCCTGGAACTGGCTGACCTGGA
>JAIERD010000147.1 GCA_019747155.1 Pseudomonadaceae bacterium | reverse complement strand
CTGGAACTGCTCGCCAGCTTCGCCATCCTGAAAACAGTCCTTGTCCTGACGGACGCGGTTTATGGAGCGCTTACGTTCGATCTGCAGGGCATCAATCCTCTGGCGCAGCTCGCTGAATTTGCTTCAAACGTGATGACCGGGGTGGGGGCCGCAAACCTACGGACGCGTGTCGAGTCTCTGCGTGGAGGAAGGGCGCGAACGCCCCCGACCCCTGCTGAGGCCGAGGCCGTTGCATTTGTCGCGGAGCCAACGCTTGAGCGAGCGCATCGTGTGCTCAATGTCCTCGCTGACCAGCCTGGGTCACTGCAAGCAAAAAAGCCCCGCTCAATAGCGCACTGCTGTTCACTTAAGCCCTAGGCAGGCAGTTTTTGCCTTCCAGCCATAGCGTGAGAGCCAAAAAAACGCCGCTTCCCGATGAGGGATAAGCGGCGTTTTTCCTTACAGCATTGCGCTCTCAATAGCGGGGCTTTTTTACTTGCACACGAATAGCGCTGTGAACTTAACGCTTGCGATGAGCTAAGCGATAGAGCAATGGCAGCACCAGCAGCGTCAGCGCCGTTGATGACAAGATTCCGCCAATCACCACCGAGGCCAAAGGCCGCTGAACCTCAGCACCCGTGCCAATGGCAGTGGCCATTGGGATAAAGCCTAGGGACGCCACCAAGGCAGTCATCAGCACGGGTCGCAGACGAGTTAACGCGCCTTCGCGAATAGCCTCATCCAGCCCCATGCCGTTTTCGCGCAAAGTACGAATGAAGGAAATCATCACCAAGCCGTTGAGTACCGCCACGC
The DNA here is from genome assembly GCA_019747155.1 of Pseudomonadaceae bacterium. Taxonomy (GTDB): domain Bacteria; phylum Pseudomonadota; class Gammaproteobacteria; order Pseudomonadales; family Pseudomonadaceae; genus Aquipseudomonas. The sequence continues at coordinate 1,117 of JAIERD010000147.1, read as the reverse complement.
CCGACAACGCAATAAAGCCTACCCCCGCAGAGATCGAGAGCGGAATATCACGTAGCCACAAGGCAATGACCCCACCTGTCAGCGCGAAGGGCACACCGGTGAATACCAGCAGACCATCTTTGACATTACCGAACATCATGAAGAGCAGCGTGAACACAAGCAGCAACGATACTGGCACGACAATCTGCAGACGTTTGGCCGCCGACTGGAGCTGCTCAAAGGTGCCGCCCCAAGTCGTCCAGTAACCCGTAGGCACACTTACCGCTTGGGCGATTTTGCTCTCGGCCTCGGCGACAAAAGAGCCGATATCGCGGCCACGAACATTGGCGGTGACCACCACACGGCGCTTGCCACTTTCACGGCTGATCTGGTTTGGGCCGGGGGCAGAAACTACACTTGCCACATCAGCCAAGCGCACAAACCCTGGGCTATCTAGACCATCGCCATTGGCTAGGCGAATAGGCAACTGCTGGATTTTGTCGACGTCATTACGCCACTCGTCCGCCAGACGAACCTGGATATCGAAACGCCGGTCACCTTCAAACAGCGCTCCCGCTTCGCGCCCGCCGATGGCGGTGGAAATAGCGTCCTGAATCTCCGAGACATTCAAACCGAATCGTGCAGCTTTCTCACGATCGATTTGTACGCTAAGCATCGGCAAGCCAGTAGTCTGCTCAACCTTCACATCGGCTGCACCCGGAATACCTTCCAGCACCTCAGCAATTTGCTCGGCGGTCTCATTCATCACATCCATATCATCGCCAAACACCTTCACCGCGACGTCACTGCGCACGCCAGATATCAGCTCGTTGAAACGCATCTGAATGGGCTGAGTGAATTCGTAGTTGTTGCCAGAAACCTGCTCGACCGCTTCCTGCATCGCCGCAACCAGATCGGCCTTGCTGCGATCAGGATCGGGCCACTGGTCGCGTGGCTTGAGCATGACAAAGTTGTCTGCCACGTTTGGCGGCATCGGGTCAGTCGCGATTTCTGCGGTTCCCAGCTTGGCGAACACGGTATCAACCTCGGCAAAGGATTTGACCCGCTGTTCGAGCTGCACCTGCATTTCAATCGCTTGCGAGAGGCTGGTACCCGGAATGCGCAGAGCATGCAGGGC
>JAIERD010000165.1 GCA_019747155.1 Pseudomonadaceae bacterium | reverse complement strand
CGCAGCCAAGGCTGCGCGCTGACTCTTTATTAAAGGTAGTGCTATGAAACGCGTAGGTCTAATCGGTTGGCGGGGCATGGTGGGTTCGGTGCTGATGCAGCGAATGTTAGAAGAGCGCGATTTCGACTTGATCGAGCCAGTGTTCTTCACCACCTCCAATGTGGGTGGCCAAGGCCCAGCAGTGGGTAAAGACATTGCTCCGCTGAAAGATGCTTACAGCATCGATGAGCTGAAAACGCTCGACGTGATCCTCACCTGCCAAGGCGGCGACTACACCAGTGAAGTCTTCCCCACGCTGCGCGAAGCCGGCTGGAAAGGTTACTGGATCGACGCCGCCTCGACCCTGCGGATGGCCGATGAGTCGGTGATAGTGCTGGATCCGGTCAACCGCAAGGTGATCGATCAATCGCTGGATGCTGGCGCTAAGGATTACATCGGCGGTAACTGCACCGTGAGCTTGATGCTGATGGCCTTGGGCGGTTTATACGAGGCCGGTTTGGTCGAGTGGATGAGCGCCATGACCTATCAAGCGGCCAGCGGCGCGGGCGCGCAGAATATGCGTGAGCTGATCAAGCAAATGGGCGCCACCCATGCGGCGGTGGCCGATGATTTGGCTAACCCAGCCAGCGCTATTTTGGATATCGACCGCAAGGTGGCCGAGGCGATGCGAAGCGACGCCTACCCGACCGATAACTTCGGCGTGCCCCTGGCGGGTAGCTTGATTCCGTGGATCGACAAAGAACTGCCCAACGGCCAGAGCCGTGAAGAGTGGAAAGGCCAGGCCGAGACCAACAAGATTCTCGGTCGTTTCAAGAGCCCGATCCCGATCGATGGTTTCTGTGTACGGATCGGCGCCATGCGTTGCCACAGTCAGGCGCTGACCATCAAGCTGAACAAGGATGTGCCGCTGGCGGATATCGAAAGCCTAATCAGTCAGCACAATCCCTGGGTCAAGCTGGTGCCGAATCAGCGCGAGGCGAGCATGCGCGAGTTGTCGCCAACCGCCGTGACCGGTACCTTGAATGTGCCCGTAGGGCGCTTGCGCAAGATGAACATGGGCTCGCAGTATTTGGGCGCCTTCACCGTTGGCGATCAGTTGCTGTGGGGCGCGGCCGAGCCATTGCGGCGCATGCTGCGGATTCTGCTCGAGCGTTAATCGCAGGCCGCAGCGTTTAGCCTTGGGGTTAAACGCTAGCGGTTAAAATTGCTTGGGCGGGGAGTGGCGGTTAGAGTGCCGCTCCCTGTTTCGCCTGAGGTTTTACTGTGAGCCAAACTTTTACACTCGCCATCATCGGCGCCACTGGCACAGTTGGCGAAACCTTGGTGCAACTGCTGGAAGAGCGCGATTTCCCAGTCTCTATTTTGCATTTGCTCGATGACACAGAATCGGCGGGTCACTCGTTACCGTTTAAAGGCAAAAATCTGCGGGTGCGTGATCTCGAAGGTTTTGACTTTACTCAGGTGCAGATCGCGTTTTTTGCAGGCAACCAGCCAATCACGGCTGCTGATGCCTCCAAGCTGCATGCGGCCGGCTGCAATTTGATCGATCTCAGCGGTGGCTTGTCGCTAGAGCAGGCGCCACGGTTAGTGCCTGAGGCCAATGCCGAGCTGCTCAAGTCGTTGAGCAAACCCTATCAATTAACCAGCCCAAGCCCATCGGTTGCCGCCTTGGCGACAGTTTTGGCCCCCATTCGTCAGTTTTTGCAGTTGCAGCGGGTCTGCGTAACGGCATGCTTGGCGGTTTCCAGTGTGGGTCGTGACGGCGTGAAAGAGTTGGCTCGGCAAACGGCCGAGTTGCTGAATGCCAGGCCGCTGGAGCCAAGATTCTTTGATCGACAAATAGCCTTCAATTTGCTGCCGCAGGTCGGCGCGCTCGATGCCGCCGGGCATGCCTTGCTTGA
>JAIERD010000051.1 GCA_019747155.1 Pseudomonadaceae bacterium | reverse complement strand
ATGCCACCGGTCACCATCAAGCCGACGCCACCCAGGGCACGCTCTGCAAAGTAGGCCGCCATACGCTCAAAACCACCGGGCTTTTCTTCCAGGCCGGTGTGCATCGAACCCATCAGGGTGCGGTTACGCAGCGTGGTAAAACCCAAATCAAGCGGGGCCAACAAATGCGGAAAATGAGCGGCAGGCATAAAAACTCCAGAGCAGGCAGTGTATTCACGGAATGTCGCCGGCCTTAGCAACGGCAGCGATCAGTTATGTGCTGACAATAAAGACCCACAGGGCAGCGATCAATGACTGTAAATTACAACCTACTGATCTAAATGCGCAGTCAGCCTTGGCAAACGCCACCCTCACCCCTAATCTGAACGCAAATCACCGCCCGGAAATGGACTGCATGAGCCACAACCACAGCAATCTTCGCCCATGAATCTACGCCCATGAAAGCACCCCGCGTTCGACTCGGTGATTTATCGGTGGGTTTCGTGCAGTGCTTAGCCGAAAGCGTGCAAGCCCTCGGGCAAGACCCGCAAGCCTTGCTCGAGCAATTTGGCTTGGAGGCGGCGCGCCTGGCTGAACCACGGGCGCGTCTGTCGATCCCGCGCTATATGCGCCTGGGCCATGCTGCCATGCAGCTGACCGACGCCGCCCATCTGGGCCTGCAAATGGGTCAGCTCAGCCGCTTCAACCAGGCAGGTCTGGCGGGCATTACCGCAGCGCAAGCGCCCACGGTGCGGGAAGCCGCGCGCGCACTGATTCGTTTTGAGCCACTGTATGCCTATAACTATCGCGGCCAATCGAGTTTTCACGAAGACGCCCAGGGCGCCTGGCTGCGCTTCTACTCCATCAGTCCGTATAACGCCTACAACAGATTCGTGGTCGACTCGGTGCTGGCCGGCTGGGTCGAGCAACTGAGCAGTTTGGCTGGCCAACGCCTGAGCGCGACAAAAACCTGTATCGAGTTCGCCGCCCCCAGCTATGCCGAACACTACCTGCAAGCCTTTAATTGCCCAGTAGAGTTTGCCGCCGAGCGCAATCAACTGCAGTTAAACCAAGCCAGCCTGGCCCTGCGCAATCCGCTGCACTGCCCGAGCACCTGGCGGCATTTACTGGAGATTTGCGAGCGTGAGCTGGAGCAGTTAACCCGCACCCGCAGCCTGACTGAACGCATCAGCCAGTTGCTTGGGCCATTACTGCATGGTCGCGAGCCGGAGCTGGCCGAGATTGCCGGGCGCTTGCAGTTACCGAGCTGGACCCTGCGGCGCAAATTGGCCGAGGAAGGCACGCAATTTCGGGCGGTACTCAACAACACCCGCCACGACCTCGCCATCAGCTATATACGCGACACCGAACTGGCTTTTGGTGAGATTGCCTTTCTACTTGGTTTCGCTTCGGCAGAGGCCTTTCAGCGCGCGTTTAAGCGCTGGAGCAGCCAGACTCCCGGCGAGTTTCGCCGCAGCCAGCGGCTCGCCCATTAAACCCACTTAGAGCTCAGTGGCATCATCGATGGGCTCAGCTGGCTCCCAGTCAGTCGCGTGGTAGTCGAGCAAGTCTTCTTGATAGTCGTTCACGGGAATAATCCTTGATTGCGAAAGTTAGTCTTACCAAGACCCACCTCACAGCCTAAAGATCCCCAGTGAACGAAATGTGACAACAAAAACCGAGACAAAAGAAAAACCCCCAAGCATTTCTGCTTGAGGGCTTTCGAATATGGCGCAGCGGACGGGACTTGAACCCGCGACCCCCGGCGTGACAGGCCGGTATTCTAACCAACTGAACTACCGCTGCGCAGCGGCCGAACTTTCGTTCGTACTCGTGAGAACTGGTGGGTGATGACGGGATCGAACCGCCGACCCGCTGCTTGTAAGGCAGCTGCTCTCCCAGCTGAGCTAATCA
>JAIERD010000481.1 GCA_019747155.1 Pseudomonadaceae bacterium | reverse complement strand
GCATTAAAGCCACTCGCTTAAAACTGCCATCCGGGCCTGGACTACCTGCTTTGCCTGCGGCACCGGCTTGGCCTGCGCTACCGCCAGCGGCGTCGTAGAGCAGACAGTTATTCACTGCGCCGCCGCGACCACCCTGACCGGCGATGCCTGCTACTCCACCCGCACCACCTTGCAGATTAAATTTCAGCGCCTGCGGATCAAAATCTGTCGGCACTTCTAAACGCAACTGACCACCGGCCGCACCCGACTGACCGTTACCTGCCAGCTGGCCGTTCTCACCGTCGCTCGCCTGCCCCCAAAGGCAACCGCCCGCCTCACCCGCCAGCCCGTCCAGGCCATGCTGACCGGCGGCACCGGCGCCACCGCGCAGATCCACCGTCAGATCACTGAGCCGAACATTCTCCAAACGCAGATTCAGATCGCGGCCCGCCAGCGCCGGCTTTTTGCTGCTGCCGGCAGCGCCACGGGTACTGATGTGGCTACCGGCGGCCAGCTCACCCTGTAGTACCACTAGACGAAATCCTTGAGTACTGGGCGCGATACCAATATGCGCATCCCGGCCCAGCAGCAACTCAGCAACCTGTAATTCATTAAGGTTGGCAGGCAACAACAAGGTGGCATGCTCAGCCACCTCCAAGCGCTTTAACACCAGAGTCGTGCCGCTCGCAGGGAGCCGCAGCAAGGTATTGGCCTCGACTTTTACCTGCGTGTCGGCCACCGCCCAAGAACAACTCAAGAGGGCCAGCCAGCATAAATTACGCATGTTCAACCTCCAGCAGCGTCGCTGGCGGCAAGCCAAACAGATGAAACGCCCCAAACAGCAGCACTTGCAGACGCTCTAACCAGAGTCGCGGACGCTGCTCCAGGCGTGCTTTGAACAGCAGTAATTCAAGCCCATGGATGAGCAAAACCGAAGCGCCCGCCACGTGCAGAAGCACGCCAAAGGGCTTCGCAAAATTCACCAACAGATTTATCAGCACCAGCGCCCAGAACAGCAGTGCCAGCAACTTCCCCAACCGCAAAAAAACTCGCATATTGCCCGCCCTTTACAGGTTTTATTTGCTCGCACCATAACTGCTAAGTTGCGCCGGGGGCTAGCGCCAGCAGAAAAAACAACGGGGCCTCAGGCAGGCTGCAAGGCCCCGTTCAAGTGCAGCTTGCTAGATTATCGATCAACTACAATTTCCACTCGGCGATTCTGCGCGCGGCCCGCATCGGTGGCGTTATCGGCCACTGGCTGGCTCTCACCAAAGCCTTCGGCTTTGACCTTGTCAGCCGCCACACCTTGGCTCACCAAAAAGGCTGCCACGCTGTCAGCTCGACGTTTCGACAGCTTTTGGTTGTAAGCATCCGAACCAACACTGTCGGTATGGCCTTTCACCAAGACACCAATCACTGCGCCATCAGTTAAACGGTTACTGATTTGCGCCAGTAGATCATTGGCTGCCGGGGTTAAGTTGGCCGAGTCAAAATCAAACAAGACCTTATCGCTGAGGACAATGACTTCATCTTGCGCGGCGACAACAGGCTCCTGAACCGTTGCCTCTGGGTAGACTTTAATGGCACAACCATTTGGGTTAACCGGCGTATTGGCCGGGGTTCCAGGGCAGGTATCGCGTCGATCGTGCACGCCATCGGCGTCTTCATCACCATCTTGCGCATAACAGATCAGCCCAGCAAACAGTGCACCAATCGCCGCACCGCCGCCGGCCCAGGCGGAGCTCTCGGTAGCACCAAGGCCACCGCCCGCCAAAGCACCAACCGCACTACAAATTGGCCAGTTCCTTTGGTTGAGCGCCGCATCTCCGTTACTGCTGGTAGAGGCGCAACCAGAAAGAACACTACTGACCAGAAGAAGGGGTACTGCTGCCCTTGAGAGTAGAGTTC
>JAIERD010000157.1 GCA_019747155.1 Pseudomonadaceae bacterium | reverse complement strand
GAAATCGCGGTGTGCAGCTTGGTGTCCCAGTTCACCAGGCGCTTGCCACGGTAGATCAGGCCGTCTTCATGCAGGCGTACAAAGGCTTCTTTGACCGACTCGGACAGGCCGTCGTCCATGGTGAAGCGCTCGCGCGACCAGTCTACCGAGCTGCCCAAACGGCGAATCTGCCGGGTGATGGTGCCGCCGGATTCTTCTTTCCATTCCCAGACTTTCTCGAGGAACTTCTCGCGACCCAGGTCGTGGCGGCTGATACCGTCGGCGCTCAGTTGGCGTTCGACCACCATCTGGGTGGCGATGCCCGCGTGGTCGGTGCCCGGTTGCCAGAGGGTGTTACGGCCCTGCATGCGGCGAAAACGGATCAGCGCATCCATGATCGCGTTATTGAAACCGTGGCCCATGTGCAGGCTGCCGGTGACGTTCGGCGGCGGGATCATGATGGTGTAGGAGTCGCCTGCGCCTTGTGGGGCGAAGTAGTTGTTCGCCTCCCAAGTTTGGTACCAGGAAGTTTCAATGGCGTGCGGCTGGTAGGTTTTGTCCATGCGCTGGGCCCCTGTTGGCAGCTATTCGGGAAAGCCGACCAGTATAACGGCAAAGCAGCGCCTTGAGCGCGACGCCACGGCAGAAGCTGCAGCGGCGGGCGCTGAAGTAGGGAGTGGGGAGTTGGGAGTTGGGAGTGGCGGCGTTAGCGTTTGCGTTGGCTTAATAATTGGTTGAGGTGGGCGTCGAGGCGGGTTTTCAGCTCGGCTTCGATCAGTGGTACGAAGTCGTCGATGATGTCTTGCAGCATCAAGTGGGCGGCGGTGCGCAGTTCGCGGTCGAGGCGATTGAGTTCAAGGGCGGCGGGATGCAGGCGCTGTTGCAACTGCTCGCTGATGGATTCGTTTGGCGCAGGTTTAGTGGCCGGAGCTGGGGTAGCGGGTGGCGGGGCAGGTGACGGCACCATTGGAGCAGGGGTTGCTGCGCCGGCGGCCGCTGGTGGCTGGCTGGCGGGTGCTGACAGGTTAAACAGGGGCGCGCCAAGATCGGCTGGGTTGACGATTTCCGACAGTAGCGGGATTGAGTTGAGGTCGATCGACTCGGTCAGCAGCGGTGGCTCCAGCGGACTTTGCTCGAGCAGCTGGCGGATCGACTCCAGGTCGTGCAGCAGGTTGCCCGGTTTGTTTGGTTTTTGACTGTCCATAACCTAAGGCTACAACTCGACTCGTTGCGGGGCGTAACCCCGTTGCCGGTAAAGGCGGAAATTGTCGCGGGCAAGCTCCAGCTGTTCGGGCTGCTGGTTGACTATCTCGATAATCCGGCTGAAGTGCTCGCAGCCTTCAGAAATGCAGGGGTGTAGGTTAATCAGCAGGCCTTGCGCAGTGGCTGGCGGCTGATCCAGGCCGATTACCACCGGGGCATCCGGCGCGTCTTGGTAGAGATTATGCGGGATAAAGGTTTCACCTTTAAATCGCCAGAGCAGCTCATCTAATTCTGCGCATTGCGCGGCATCGACGCCGCGCAAAAACACCGGCAAACCGGCGCGCCAGGCTTTGGCAGCCAGCTGACAGGCCATCTTCAGACGCCCCGCCGGTTGGCTGCCTTGCAGTACGTAAAACTCGACTCTCACTGCACCCGATCCAGCAGGTATTGAGTCAGTAGTGGAACCGGGCGGCCAGTGGCGCCTTTGTCTTTGCCACCGCTGATCCAGGCAGTGCCGGCGATATCCAAGTGCGCCCAGTTAAATTTCTTGGCAAAGCGCGACAGGAAGCACGCGGCGGTGATGGTGCCGGCTTTTGGCCCGCCAATATTGGCGATGTCGGCAAACGGGCTGTCGAGTTGCTCTTGATACTCGTCGAACAACGGCAGCTGCCAGGCACGGTCATCGGCATCTTGCCCTGCTTTGA
>JAIERD010000030.1 GCA_019747155.1 Pseudomonadaceae bacterium | reverse complement strand
CCGGTGATTGGTTTTGTGTTCGCCACCGAAGGCGCCACAGCGGCGACCATCGCGTTCGCCATCTACACCTTCGTCGGTGGCATGGTCGATAACGTGCTCAAACCGCTGTTGCTGGCACGCGGTGTAGCGGTGCCGATGCCGGTGATTCTGATCGGCGCCTTGGGCGGCATGGTCACCAGCGGCATCATCGGCCTGTTTATTGGCCCGGTGATGTTGGCCGTCGGCTACCAACTGTTCTGGCAGTGGGTGAACGATCAACCGGCCGTGGTTGCCGTGGTTGCCGTGACTGACGAGCCAGCCAAGCCTAGCCAAGCCTAGCCAAGGCTAACCTTGTGGCTTGGCGCACGCGCGCCAAGCCCTGTTTGGCGGGAGCCCTACTCGTGCATCTATTCTCCCCTGTGCGCCTGCTGTTGCTGGGCGCTGTTGGTTTATCTGGCTGCGTGCAACTGGGTCCTGACTTTCAGCGCCCAGATGTACCGTGGATCGACAGCTGGAACAGCCCGGCGCTGAGCCAAGCCAGTCTGCGCCAGGCGCAACCAGACCTGAAAGAATGGTGGCAGGTGTTTGCCGACCCGGCCTTGGAGCGCTTGATCGCCGAGGCCGACGCGCACAGCTCGAGCCTGAAAATCGCCGGCTTACGAGTGATTGAAGCCCGTGCGCAATTGGGCGTAGCGCAGAGCGGACGTTACCCGCAACTGCAACAAGCGCGCGCCGACAGTTTCTATCTGGACCGCAACCAGTCCGGCGGTGACCGCCCCATCGACAGTCGCATCTGGCAGCACAGCGCCGGCATCGATGTCGGCTGGGAGCTGGATTTTTGGGGGCGTTTTAGCCGGGCGATTGAAGCGGCCGATGACAGCTACTTTGCCGCCGAGGCCAACTATCAAGACGTGCTGATTTTGCTCCGTGCGCAAATGGCCGAAACCTACTTCGCCCTGCGCACCAGCGAAGCGCGGCTAAAAATTGCCCGCGACAACGCCGAGCAACAAAAGCGCAGCTACGAAATAACTGAAAAATTGTTCAGCAGCGGGCAGAACGCCGAGCTCGATTTGCAACAGGCGAAAACCCAATACTTAGGCACCCTGAGCAGCATCCCTGAATTTGAAAGCCAAGTGCATCGCACCCGCAATGCACTGGCCACGTTAATCGGCCGCCCGCCCGGGCCGCTGCCGGAGTTGACCAGCAAAACCGGGCTCATCCCACTGATTGACCGTGCGGTACTGCAAGACATCCCGGCCAACCTGCTGCTGCGTCGCCCAGATATCCGCGCCGCCGAACTGAAGGCCGCCGCCCAGTCGGCGCGCATTGGCGTAGCCGAAACCGACCTGTATCCCTCGCTGACCCTGCTGGGCAGCATCGGCTGGTCGGCCAGTTCACTGGACGGCAGTTCAAGCAACTTCGATATGGGTGCAGGTCCGAGCCTGAGCTGGAATATTTTCGATCAAGGCCGTCTGACCAACAATATTCGCGTGCAAGATGCACGCTTGCAGCAGCTGATTGAGGCCTACCGCGATGCGGTACGGCAAGCCGCGCGCGAGGCCGACGATGCCGCCAGCGGCCTGAGCGCCGCCCTGCAACGCGAACAAATTTTGCGCGATTCGGCGATTTCGGCGCAGCGCTCGATGACCCTGGCCAGCGCCCAATACCGCGAAGGTTACTCAGATTTTCAACGGGTACTGGACGCCCAGCGCGCCTTACTGGTCCAGCAAGACAGCTATCTGGTCAGCCGCAGCAACGCGGTCAGCAGCCTGATCGCCCTGTACAAAGCCCTCGGCGGTGGTTGGTACAGCAGCCAGCCGCTGATCGACCCAGCCACCCGCGAGCAGATGCAACAACGCACCGATTGGGGCGATCTTTTAGCGCCACCTGCGCAGCCATC
>JAIERD010000395.1 GCA_019747155.1 Pseudomonadaceae bacterium | reverse complement strand
GCTGGCGCTGGAGAACCATAGGGCATCGCAGCTTCGGCCGGTGGGGCGTCTGCTGGCGTGCGGGTGCAAATGGCCTTGTAATGCTCGATGGCCGATGCTACCTTTCCGGCCGCCAAACCCCGCTCCCTGTATTCTGATTCGAGCGATGGCAAGCATCGGTAAAGCTGTCCTTGATGCGCTTCCGCTGTAGCCTGCCAAACTTCCAAGTGAACGTCATAGATCGGTTTGTTCATTGCTCTTTCTCCAGTTAATGGCGTTGCGGCCCCAGGCAGGGGCACACACTGCAGTTGAGGTTGGCTCGCCATTAGGCTGGCACATTGGCGCCGGTCGAGGCGTGACCGCGAGTGCGGCGACTTTGTCCGATCGGTTTTGTACGGTACGCAAGGCTCGTGCCGAAGCCCATCTGCGCCGCCAGTTCTTGAGCACTGAATCTGGCGCCGACATCTTGCAGTGGGCAGTCTCCCACGAACGCGCTGCGAAGGTCGTGAGGAAAGAACGCATGACGCCAGGTAGATCCGGGTTTGTCGTTGCCGGCAAAAATGATCATCTCGTACTGCAGGAGATTGTTCAGGTCGACCGTTCTGGCGCTGATGAGATTGGCCACCAACTGGCCGCGCTCCATGATCAGAACCAGGATTTGTCCCTGGTCGGGCTGCTCAAGTAGCAAACCGACGCAGACTGCGACTTCGTGGCGAAAGGTGGCCAGTGCTGCCGGATTGGCGCAGGGTTGACCGGTGGGGTTGAAAGTAAGCATGTGCATCTCCTGAAAGAAATCGCGGAGCGCACCCGTCCCCTAGTGGGAAAGGAGCGCTTTCCCGCGAGGGTTGTTGAAAAGTCCGTTTGCCTTCGGGGCGCTGGACGGGAAAAGCCTGAATGGACGTTAGACGTCCAACAGGTTACGGCAGACAAGACGAACAGCCCTTGTCGTGAGGGGACCGGACATAGCCGGGAAATTGATATGCCAAATGGCCTTGCTGCGCTTTCGACGATCGTTGGCGGGCAGCTTACCAGGTGCAGTGCACCGGAAAATATCGGTGATGCTATCACGCCCGTTGGCGTTGTCAATCCCGATCCCTGTCCTCGCCAGTGCACTGAGTTTTCAGCCGGGTCCGCCTCTTCTCGCTTCCGGTGCTGGCGCTCGCCCCCGGGGAAATGGCACTTCTGGACGCCACCGCGTACACTTGGTGCAACGGCGCAAGACGAGGCGCCTGCCAGAATCATGGCGAGCAAAACTCTGGGACACAACGGGACAGATAGGGGAATCGAAATGCGGAAACTGGTAGAAGGTGCAACGGCGCCGGCGGAACTGAAGCTCACCCTGGAACAGGGCATGGCCATTTATCGCCACGCCGTGGATCAGACTGCAGGTCCGGAGCAGGGCAGTGATTGGTGGCAGGATGTGTTGGCTGAACTTCGCCGCGTGCTGGCGGCGCCTTCAGCGGCCGCGGCCGCCGAAGTCATCGCCTGGTGGCACAATGATTGGGCCATCGTTGACGATACCGCAGTGAAGGCCGCGCGGCGCATTCGTCGTGTCGCCACCAAGTTGCGCACCGCCCGGGCTCTCTCGTGAGTGCCAACGCGCACGCGAGCGCTGTGCCGGAACTTTGGATGTCGGCGCCCAATGCTGCGCGTGCGCAGGGTTCAGTCGTGACCGGAGAGCATTGCCAGCAATTGGTAGGACCTAAACGCCGCATTTGGCTACCCATGCTTCATTCCTCACCATTGGAATTTGAAATCGGTGCAGCGCCTTGTAGACTGGCCATACCGAAACAACACCGGCCTAGTGGCGTAGAACACCACACTCGTCATCTGCCGGTTCCAGGAGATCATCGTGAGCTACCGTCCGCTTGTTCGCTGCAGCAGCTGCGGCA
>JAIERD010000384.1 GCA_019747155.1 Pseudomonadaceae bacterium | reverse complement strand
CGGCTTCACGGGTGATCTTGCCGCCTCGGGCGCGAATATCCTCGCAAGCCTTGTAGACGTCCGCCACTTCCAGGGCGATATGGCCATAACCCGCGCCCAACTCATAGCTCTCGACGCCCCAGTTATGGGTCAGCTCGATCACGCTGTTATGCGCCTCGTCACCGTAGCCGACAAAGGCCAGGGTGAACCGCCCATCGGGATAGTCATTACGGCGCAGCAAGGTCATGCCCAGCACCTCGGTATAGAAGGCAATGGATTTATCCAAGTCGCCAACGCGCAGCATGGTGTGCAAAATTCGCATATTACTTGCCTCACAGATAACCCAGGGGCGTATTGTGAACCGCCGCACACTGGCCTGCCAGCACTGGGCGCGTCAGATAAAATGAACCGCTGGGCCGATAACGCCTCAAACCCCGACCCGCCTGCTCAGGAAACAGCTGCATGTTGAATAAAATTTATCTGCCAATCGCCTTGGTACTGCTGACCGGCTGCAGCCAACCGGCAGCTGAACAGCACAACTCGAACTGGTGGTCGTTTTCATCCACCAGCAACAGCGCAAAAACCAAAACGACTGAACACCTTCAGCAAGCACAGCCCGACGATGCAAGCTGGTGGTCATTCGCCTCCAGCAGCAAGCCGGAAAAAACCACTTCCGCCGAGCCGGGACAATCGCCAAACAATCTGCAAAACGCCCGCACCCAGGCCTGGCTGGACAGCTACGAGGTGCCACTGCGCACGGCCCTCGAAGGCAGTGGCTTTACCCTGGAGCGACGCGCTGATGTGCTGATGGTGAGCATTCCAGTGCAAGGCAGCTTTAACCCTGATCGGCCGCAGATGCTCTTACCCGCCAAGCTGGGCGCCCTGACGCGGCTAGCCAAACTCACCGCTAAAGATGCCCAAGCGCCTGCGGTGCTGATCCTCGGTCACAGCGACAGCAGCGGCAAGCTGGAACTCAATCGCAGCCTGAGCCAGCAACGTGCCCAAGCCGTGGCGGGAATCTTTAGCCTGAGCGGTTTTAAACGTGATCGGATGCTGCTCAAAGGAGTGGGCCCGGACATGCCACGTGCCGCCAACGACAGCCCCGCCGGCCGCGCCCTGAATCGTCGCGTTGAGGTGCTACTCGCCCCGCAAGACAGCTTGTTGGCATTGGTGCAGCAATACACCAAGCCGGCAACGACTATTCTGGCCGCCGAGCAAAGTCACTAGCCTTAAATCCACGCCAAAAAAGGCTATGTCCTAGTTACGTGTTGCAACGCGCAAGTTCCACCTTCAACTGGTTCGTGACCCAGATGAAGCGGTTGTGGTCCTGTAGGATTGCCCTGATCGCGCTCGCTTCGCGGATGAATCCGCTCCTACACAAGCCCGGCACCTGCAATAATTTCATCGACTGGCCAACCCTGTAGGAGCGGATTTATCCGCGATTGGCCAGTGCAGACAGCACAGGTATCAAGGTTAATTCCCCCGTCGAGAAAAGTTCGGCCCCTCGCAACGCATAACGGGTACATAGCCAAAAAAAACGCCCCGCAAGCGGAGCGTTTTTTTCAACGGCCAAGGCTTAGAACAGCTTGCGGCCTTTGTTGGCTGAGATGCGCATACGCAGTGCGTTGAGCTTGATAAAGCCCGCCGCATCGGCTTGATTGTAAGCGCCGCCGTCTTCTTCAAAGGTGGCAATATTGGCATCGAACAGCGAGTCGTCAGACTTACGGCCGGTGACCATCACGTTGCCCTTGTACAGCTTCAGGCGCACCACGCCATTCACGTGCGCTTGGGAGGCGTCGATCATCTGCTGCAGCATCAGCCGCTCTGGGCTCCACCAGTAACCGGTGTAGATCAGGCTGGCGTACTTAGGCATCAACTCGTCTTTCAAGT
>JAIERD010000491.1 GCA_019747155.1 Pseudomonadaceae bacterium | reverse complement strand
CGGTATCGACCTGGTTGGCACCGATGCGGAACTGCTCAACCGACCAGTCGAACAGGTCGCGGCGATCGGTCGCCACCGCTGTTGCCATCACCGACCAGGCCGCCCAGTAGGAGTGATTGTTGATTTTTTCCAGCGGCAGGCGGCTCCAGTCTTGCACCGTCTGATCGGCCAGTTTGTTGAACCAGGCTTCGATCTCCTGGCTTTGCTGCGGATAGGCCGCCAGCGGCTGCGACTCGGAGAATTTCAAGCGCAGGTAGGCCGAGGACATGCTGCCCAGTGCCCATTTACGGATCGACTTGCCGGTGTGGTTGTACTCGGTGGAGAGCAGCGCATCGGCCTTGGCCCAGCTGCTTAGCCACTGCATCGTGCATTGCAGATCTTCCGGACGGCCATCGCGCATGTACTGCATGACCTGCTTGCTGATGCCTTTTTCCAACTCGGTGATATGGGCGGTGGAGTCGCGAAAAGCTTTTTCCGAGTCCTTATTGAGGGTGGCGCGGGCTTTGTCCGAGCCTTCATATTTGCTGCGAAACACCAGTTTGTCGGTGTAGGGCGTAGGCACCGGTGCGCAGCTTTGCGCTTTGGTTTCGCTGTGCTTTTCGATGGCGGCGTAGTAACCGGCTGGTGGCACCAGGTTAGCGGCGCTGGCGCTGCCGGCGAATACCAGCGTACTCAGCAGCATCGGTAAACCCAGGCGCTTGGCGGGTGTTTGTGTGGCTAAACAATGGCTGTTCATAAATCTTTGCCTCCCTCGGCCTTGGCCGTGAGGTGATTAGCCGCGGTGGATGGGCGCTTGCACAGCGTGGCTTTGACGCTGAGATTGGCCGGCATCTCTTCCGGGCTATGGATTTCCATCGCGAGCAGGTTGAGCTCTGCCCAGTCAGGATCGTTGCGCAGTTGAAAGACGTAGCGACCGCCGCTGTCGACGGCTTTGCTTTGCTCGATTTTGAAATTTTCCCGGCGGCCGTTGAGGTACCAGAGGGTGGCGTTCAACTGCTTGACCGAGGGATCGCTGAAGGTCAGGTCGACCTGGTAATCGCGGCCGCGCAGGTCGAGCAGTTGCTGCTTGCCGTTGACCAGCACCTCGTTGGCCCCGTTGTGCAGTTTCACGCTGTTTTGCAGCGCGGCGGGGCGGCCTTCGCAGCCGTTTTCCAGCAGCGGCATGGCCTGGCGATAGAAGCTGGTTTGCGCCATGTCGTAGTGGGTGGCGAACTCCCAGACGATGACTTTCGGCGGATGCTGGGCAAACTCCGGGCTGCCCAGGTATTGCAGCAGCGAGCTGTCGAAACCGCCGCCACTGAGGGCGTTATTCAGCACCGCAGCGCCGCTGTATTGCTGCAAGAAACCGGCAAAGTTGTAGGCCGGGCCGCTGTTGCTGGTGCCGACCAGGGTCACTTGCGGCAAGCTTTCATCGCCGAACAGATCGCCATCGCCGCCACTCTCGCCGACGGCTTCGGTTTCGAAACGGTCGACGTATTCCGGTGCATAGCTGTTGCCACACAGTTGCATGGCGGTTTTGTGAAAAGTGCCGAGTTTGGACAGCAGGCCGACCCGTTTGCTGGCGAACTCTTGCTTGGGGATGTCGCTAAAACCGGGAATCTGCTTGAGCATTGCCGCGCTGATTTTGGCTGTGCGTTCGGCGCCATATGGGGTCCAGTGGTGGTCGCCTTTGAAGTAATAGGCGTGCTGCTGGTGCTCATCAAACAGCGGGCTGAAGTCTGGGGTCCAGATCCCGGTTTTGCGCAGCTGGGCGATGGTCGCCAGGTAGTTCTTTTTGGCCAGTTCAAAGTCGAAGCGGTCGCGCTCAGCGGCGCTGAGTTTGTCTCGGTTGATCAGGCCACGGGTGGGCTGGTACACC
>JAIERD010000068.1 GCA_019747155.1 Pseudomonadaceae bacterium | reverse complement strand
AGGTAGTCCAGCACTATCCTGGCGCCGAACAAATTCAACGCACGGCCAATGGCAGCGTGATTGTGTATTTCAGCCAAGCAGGCCAGACCGGTGCCGACCGTATCGACCCGCTGAACGGCCAGCGTCTTGGCGCCTACACGCCCTCGCCGATGACCCGCTGGGTTAAAGAGCTGCATCGATCCTTACTACTGGACAGCAACGGCCGAGCTATCGCCGGGATTGGCGCACTGCTGATGCTGTTATTGACCCTGAGTGGCGCGACCTTACTGGCCAAACGCTTAGGTGGCTGGAGCAAGCTGCTGCGGCCCTTGCGTGGCAACTTTAGCCAGCGCTGGCATGCCGAAGTGGCTCGTCTGGCCATGCTTGGTCTGCTGCTGTCGGCCCTGAGCGGCAGCTACATGTCGGCGGTCAACTTTGGCTTTATCGCCGATGGTCTGCAAAACGAACCGGACTTTCCCCAGCAGGTAACGGCTGGCGCGCCGGCGCCAGCCGTCAGTTTGGCCGCCCTGCAGGCTACCGACCTTAATGACCTGCGCGAGCTGGTGTTCCCCAACCCCAACGACCCACAGGATCTGTACTCGTTGCGCACGGCCCAGGGTGACGGCTATGTCGATCAAGCCAGTGGCGCCTTAGTGTCCTTTCAGGCCCACGACCGTACCCGCAACCTGTATGAACTGATCTATCAACTGCACACCGGCCAAGGCCTTTGGTGGCTGGGTTTAGTCTTGGGGGTGAGCGCCCTGTGTGTACCCTTGATGAGTATTACCGGTGCCATGATCTGGTGGCAGCGCCGGCAATTACAGGTAAAAATCGCCCACAACAGCCCAGCGCAAACCGCCGACACGATTATTTTGGTGGGCAGTGAAAGCAACAGTACCTGGGGCTTTGCACAAACCTTGCACGATGCCTTGCGCAAGGCCGGCCACCGGGTGCACAGCGCGCCGATGAATCAACTGGCCAGCCATTATCGCCAGGCCCAGCGCGTCCTGCTGCTCACCGCCACCCATGGCGACGGCGATGCCCCAGCCTCGGCCAAACAGTTTCTGCAACGCTTGGCCAAACTCAAGCACCCGAGCCCCTTAGCCTTTGCGGTACTGGGCTTTGGTGATCGGCAGTTCCCGCAGTTTTGCCAGTACGCCAAAACCGTGGATGCAGCCTTACTGGCCCATGGTGGGTCACCGTTATTAGCGCTGGACTGCATCGATCGGCAATCGACCCAAGCCTTCACCCGCTGGGGCCATAGCCTGGGCCGCGTACTCGGCCAGCCTCTCGAGTTACTGCATAGCGTCAAACCCCCACGAACCCAGCGTCTGCAATTACTCGAGCGGGTTGAATATGGTCAGCACGGACAGGCCATCACCAATATTTTAAGGTTCCAGGCGCTTACTGCTAACAGCCTGTGGGCGCGCCTAAAACGTCGCTTCGGCGCTAATGGCCTGGCCTACTTTGAAGCGGGCGATCTGGTCGGCGTGCTGCCACCAGGAAGCACCCAAGCACGCTTTTACTCATTGGCCAGCGCCTCAAGCGACGGGATTTTGGAGATCTGCGTACGCAAGCACGCCAATGGTCTGTGCTCCAACTACCTGCATGACTTGCCGTTGGGTGACTGTATGGAGAGCTTTATCCTGCCGAATCCCGATTTTCGCCCGGCCTCAGGGCAAGCACCGATTATTTTAATCGGCGCCGGCACCGGCATCGGCCCGCTGGCCGGGTTTATCCGCAACAACAGCGACAAACACCCGATGCACCTGTATTGGGGCGGACGTAACCCCGACTCGGACTTCCTCTATGAACCTGAGCTTAAGCACTACCTGGCCGACCAACGCTTGACCGAGTTGCACGCCGC
>JAIERD010000418.1 GCA_019747155.1 Pseudomonadaceae bacterium | reverse complement strand
GCGGGCAGCTGCTGTGCGAACCTCCGCGACCCGTTTTAGCAACCCCACAGCTGCCTGCGGGTACTATTGCTGACCTGTGTTTGCTGGCTGAACTTGGAGAATCGATGCGCCGACGGCTGTTGATCTGTCTATTGGCTTTATTACCGTTATCGGCCACCGCGCGGATGGCTGGGTCGCTGCATGCCGAGCAAAACACGGCGCCGGCCCACGACTTGGCCGAGATCCGCAGCAGCGGCGTATTGCGCGTACTGATCAATCAAAGTCGTAACAGTTCGGCAGAGGTCAAAGGCCAGACGCTGGGCACCGAGCAACAACGGCTACGGGCATTCGAGCAGTATTTGAATCGCGACAACAGCCGCAAGCTCAGTATCAAGTTAATCCCCAAGGCGAAAAATCAATTGTTGCCGGCGTTATTGCGCGGCGAAGGTGATTTAGTCGTGCCCGGTGAATTGCTTAACCCAAGCAAAGATCAAGCGGTTAGCGCCAGCCGGGCGCTGCATGCACAGGTGCCGGTGGTGCTGGTCAGCACTAAGGGCGCGCGACGCTATTTGCGCCTGCAGCAATTGGCCGGTCGCAGCCTGACGCTGGCCCAGGGCAGCGCGGCCGATGAGGCGGTACGTCAGGTTAATCAGCAGTTGGCCCAGCGTCAGTTGGCGCCGATTTTAATTGAGTGGGCCGACCCCAGCTTGGCGGTTGAAGATGTGCTGGAGATGGTCCAGGCCGGTGTCTATCCGCTGACGGCGGTGGAGCTGCCGATTGCCGAGCGCTGGGCCAAGGTCATGCCCACGCTGCGCATCGACCGGCATTTGCAGCTGGATAATCGCGGCGATATGCAGTGGTACTTGTCGCGTCAGGCGCCGATGCTCGGTGCGACCCTTGAGCGTTTTTTGCAAAGCTATGTCAGCCCGGCAGATCAGGATGCGGCGTTCTTACGGGTTAATCGCCGTGCGTACCGGGTGCATAACCCCTTAGCCCGCGCTGATCGGCAAAAGCTGGAAAAACTTCGCCCGCTGCTGCAACGCTACGCCGCGCAAAGTGATTTTGACTGGTTGAGTTTGGCCGCGCTGGCCTATAAAGAGTCGTCGTTTAATCCAAAGGCGCGCGCGGGTGATGCCCCAAGCGGCTTGATGCAAATTACCGCCAGCGCCGCGCAAAGCGTGGGAGTCAGCAACAGCAAGACTCTGGAGGGCAATGTACAAGCGGCGGCCAAGTACATGGGCATGCTGCGCCGGCGCTTTTTTGCCAGCCCACAAATAGCCGAATCTGAGCGCTTGGCTTTTGTACTGGCCGCTTACAACATGGGCCCGGAGCGGGTGCAAGGCCTGCGCGCCGAGGCGCGGCGGCGCGGCTTGAATCCTAATCAGTGGTTTTTTCAGGTCGAGCGGGTGGCGATGGAGCAGGTCGGCATGGGCGTGGTCGGCTATGTCAGCAGCGTCAACAAGTACCAACTGGCCTTTGCTCGCGAGCGAGAGAGCCTCGAACGGCCTAAATCGCCAGTTAAAGCGGCTAAATAATCAAATAATTCGATTGGTTTTATCCGTAATTTGCGATTTTTTATATCTAATAATTCGCTAAAGTGGGGGCCGTTAATTACTGACCTCAAGGATTACTTCCATGCGTGCACTGCTCAACAGCCTTCTTAGAACTCAAGCCGGTTATGGCATCAGCCTCCTGCGGGTGGTTACCGGCCTGACGTTTATGGCCCACGGTTCGCAAAAGCTATTTGGCTGGTTTGGTGGCTACGGCTTGACCGGTGTCGGTCAGTGGATGGAAAGCATCGGTATTACCCCCGGCTACCTGATGGCCGCCTTGGCCGGCAGTGCCGAGTTCTT
>JAIERD010000523.1 GCA_019747155.1 Pseudomonadaceae bacterium | reverse complement strand
GACGCTGAATACGCGGCACCATGAATTTCGGCATGCTTACCAGATATCGAAGAAATATTGATAATGCGCCCCCACCCGGAATCGAGCATTCCTTTGACTAATTGGCGTGAATAAAAAAATGCGGCTGTAAGATTCGTGTTAAGGATTGAATGCCAAGTTTCAGTAGGATGTCCTAGCATCGGCAAGGTTTGGTAGATTCCAGCGTTGTTCACTAAAATATGCACAGCGCCGAAATGCCTTTCAGCCTCGTCAATTCCGGCTATCACATCTTCTTCAATCGCGACGTCAAGAGAGCGACTCAAAACTTCGCCGCCCAAATCCCTTATCTCGCCTGCAACCGCAGCTAACCTTCCTTCATTGCGAGCATGTATTACAAGCTTTGCACCGCATCTAGCAAATGCCAGCGCAATAGCTCGTCCTATGCCTCGTGAAGCACCTGTTACTAATACAACGCGATCTGAAAAATCAGCTTTGAATTCTTTTAAACCAAGATCAGTTTTCTTCATGACGCTAATCTATCCAGCCAGAGGCTGCTTGTCCAGCGCTCACGACAGCAAGTTGGCTGAAACATTGATGAAGGATTTATGAGCTCTCAGAAACCTCTAAGGGAACATTGCTAGACTGTTGAAGTCTATCCTTGGCAGAACCTCTACATCTCACGGAGATGCCTTTATGACTCTGAGAGCAAATCACTCCAAGCGTACAGTTATAGCTCTGGCGCTTAGTATCGGGACAACACTAGCTATGTCACCGCTTGCGGTGCTCGCCGCAGATGGGTCTGTACGCATCGCCGGAACCACAGTTTTTGAAAACAAGGTTGCCAGCGGCGGGATGTCAGTTGACCAGCGCGCCGAGAGCATACAGAAAAATCTTGACAATGCTCTAGTGGCAGCTAAAGATCGTTCACCTTCTGCTGTGAGCATCGTATATGTGAAAGGCGTCCCAGTCATCACACTCGGCGGCTACCAGGTCTGCACAGTAGATGCAGACAACGCTAGACTCGCGGGCGTCGCCCCGGCAGTTCTGGCTCAAAAATGGGCAGACGCTTTGAGAAAGGGGTTGCAAGACACTAGCAGCGTCAACAGTTATGTTGCGCAGCTCACAGGTGCTTATCAAGGCTCAGCTCCTGCACCGGCGCCAACTGTTGACACATCGGGCACAGGTCCATCAACACAAGTTGGTTACACGCCACCCGCCCAATCTCCACCACCAAGCAGCTACGGCCAGGCATCATACGGCGGCGCTCAACCATCTTACGGCGGACCACCACCTCAATATGGCGGTCAACAATACGGTGGCGACCAGTACAATCGCAGCACGCCACCACCTCAGGGAGCTTATGGCGCTCCTCAGCAGGGCGGCTACGGAGCCCCACAACAAGGTTATGGCGCACCGCCGGTGCAACGCGGTCGTGTAGCTTACGCGCCTGCTGGCTTAGTCATGTCAGCCCAGTTGAACACTTCTATCGCCACAAATGCAGCCCAAGCTGGCGACCTTATTCAAGCAACAGTTAGCCAACCAATCATGCTGGGCGATGCGCAAATCCCCGCAGGTGCAGTACTCATAGGTTCTGTCACTGAAGCTAAGCATGGCGGATTCCTCGGCATTGCCGGTACTCTCGGTGTTAAGTTCAATAGATTGAGAACACCAGACGGAGTCGAAACGCCAATCTCAGCTCACATCGACGGCGGCGTCGGCAAATACAAAGACAAGAATGGCGATGACGTATTCCGCGGTGAAACCTGGAAGACCAAAGTTGGTCAGGGTGCCATCAGAGGCGGCATCGGGGCAGGCTTGGGCGCAGCACTCGGCACAGGCGTAGGCGCCA
>JAIERD010000325.1 GCA_019747155.1 Pseudomonadaceae bacterium | reverse complement strand
GCTATTGCGGCGCTCTTTGTGCTGCTGGCGATGCTGCTCTCGACCTTGGCAGTGATGCTGTTGGGCACGGCCGGCGGGGATAATTTCCGCTTTAATCTGGGCGGGGTTTTAGCTGCCTTGCTGCTGACCATCGCCTTGGTGCGCTACCAATTTTGGACCCAGCCGTGGATGGCGGCAGCCGTCTACGGCTGGCAACTCAAGCGCAGCCTAATGAGCGTCACCAACGTGATGCACCAAGTCAAAGCAGGTGTACAAACCGGCAATCCGGCGGCCATGCAACTGCTGCGGTTTTATCATCTAGGACTGGCCCAGATGCTTGAGCTGGACGGCAATACCAGCGCCCTCACAGAAGCCCAGCACGACAGTGAGCAGCACAAGGCCTGTATGGTCGCGCTGGCAATGGATACCGAGCAACTGCAACTGGATCCTGAATGGCTGGCGACGGTAAAGCAGCTTAACGCGACCAAGTAGGCCTTCTGGCTTATTGGCTCAGACGCGCCAGCTCACGCCGGACCATTTGCGCAAAGGGTGCCGGGCGCAGAGCGTAGAGTTCGCCGGCCACCCAGGCTAACCAGCGCCCGCCTAGCTGCTGCCTAGCGGCCAGCAAGCGCTGCGCCTCGGCTTCAGCCTGAGCTTGGTGTTGCTGGTGAAACAGTGCGCGCGAAGGTTGCTTCGGCGGGGTGCCAAGGTCGCTCACAGTGGTTCTCGCCGGTTGGGATTAGCGGGTAATCGAAGCGCACGGCTGGGTTGCCTCAAGTGCCGGCCTCAGCTCAAACCCATCGGACGCAGGCGGTACTGCAGCGGTAATTGCTCAAGGCTGCTGACGGTGACATTGAGGTTCTTCCAGCGGCCGTCTTTGATCCCGTAGATGCAACCATGCACCGACAGCGACTGACCACGATGCCAGGCGTTCTGCACGATGGTGGTGTGGCTGACGTTAGCCACCTGATGGATCACATTCAGTTCGCACAGACGGTCGACCCGTTCTTCTTCAGTGGCGAACTGGGCGATGTGCTCGCGCTGCTCGTAATAGAGGTCACGAATGGTCCGCAACCAGCCGTCGATCAGGCCGAACTGAGTGTCTTGCATGGCCGCCCGTACGCCGCCGCAACCGTAGTGGCCGGTGACCAGAATGTGTTTAACCTTGAGCACGTCGACGGCGTACTGGATCACCGACATGCAGTTCAGGTCGGTGTGCAGCACCACGTTGGCGACATTGCGATGGACGAATAAATCGCCCGGCAGCAAGCCGACAATCTCGTTGGCCGGCACCCGCGCATCGGAACAGCCGATCCACAAATATTCCGGCACCTGTTGCTGGGCGAGCTTTTCAAAAAAAGTCGGATCTTCTTCTTTAATCGACTCGGCCCAGCGCTCGTTATTCTCGAACAGGTGTTGTAAATCGTTCATTGCCCCACATCCTCAAGAATTTCGTTGCGCAGCATACGCACAGCTTATCGGCTTTGACCCAGCCTAGCGCGCTGGGGTCACCCGCCGCAGGCAATCACGCAACAGAAACCGGGTTTCGCTCGGCAAAACTAGCCGCCAATTGCTGGCACAGCGGCTGCGCCGCATCCAGCAGGCAACTGTAGTGTGAACGCCCGGCCAACCAGTGCACCTGCGCCTGCGCACCGAACTGTTCGAGCAGCCCGTGCAGCATGCCGACTGGCGCCCAGTTATCTTGATCGCCATGCCACAACTGCAGCGGCGCACGCACCGCTGGCAAGCACGCCGCCCAAGGCTGGACATAGGCATGCACATCCCGCAGATAAGCCCCCGCGCCATGCGCAAACGCCTGTTGCTGCACGCGCGTCAGTT
>JAIERD010000488.1 GCA_019747155.1 Pseudomonadaceae bacterium | reverse complement strand
ACCCGAGGCGACCTGTGCGTTGCCATGGCTTGGAGTGGCGACGCCGGAGTGGTGCAGCGCATCGTGCGGGAAAACAAACTGGACATGGACATTCGCTACATCACTCCGAAAGACCAAACGCCTATCTGGTTCACCATGATGGGCATCCCTAAAGACGCAAAAAACAAGGCCGCAGCCTATAGTTGGATTAACTACCTGCTCGACCCGCAAGTGGCTTCGACCCTGACCGCCTACAACACTTACCCGAGCGCGGTTATGCGCGCGCAGCAAGTGGGGCAAGCCGCCAACGATGGCCGCTACGCGCCGAGCGCCGAGGAGATCGAGTCTTTCTATGTGTTTGAGCCCATTAGCCCACGCACCACCAAGGTGATGACGCGCTATTGGCGCAAGCTGGCCACGGCTCAGCAATAAATTATTGTTGGTGATTAAGACTTTAGCCCTGCATAGCAGGCCGTGTGAAAACGTAGCGAGCGAAGGTTAGGCAAGGCAAAAACAGGCGAGGACGCGGAGTTTACAAGTTGTAAATGAGCAGTCCGAGCCTGTTTTTAACGCCGCATAACCGAGCGCAGTAGTTTTCACAGGGCCTGCTACGCATCGTCTTCCAGCTGCGGCTGGGGGTGCAACGGCAGGTGTAAGCACAGGGTAGCACCACGGCCATCCAGGCCGTCATCCACCGTCACCCGCCCGCCGTGGGCACCGACCATTCCCTGGCAAATCGCCAGGCCCAGGCCGGTGCCCTGGCCGCCACGATCCCCTCGGGCGGCGGTGTAGAACATGTCGAAAATCTTCTCGCGCTCATGCAGCGGAATGCCCGGTCCCTGGTCGCTTACGGCGAAGCGCAGTTCCTGGGCATCGGCCTCGACGGCGATGCGCAAGTGGCCCTGAACGGGCGAGAAGCGCGCGGCGTTTTCCAGCACGTTGATCAGCGCCTGTTCGATCAGCGCCGCATGCACGTAGAGCAGCGGCAATTGCGCCGGTAGTTGCACCGCCACTTGCAGATCAGCCAGCACCGGACGTAACCGCTGCACGGCACTGGCGACTATATCGCCGGGCGCCACCCAATCGCGCGCCAAAGCCAGGCCGCCGTGGCCCAGGCGGGTCATGTCGAGCAGGTTCTGGATGTAACGGTCGAGGCGTTCTGCCTCATCGCTGGTGCCTTGCAGCAACTCGCGGCGGTCGCTCAGGGAGATGCTTTCACCGAGGGTCAGCAGGCTGTCGATGGAGCCGCGCATGGCCGTCAGCGGCGTGCGCAAATCATGGGACACCGAGGCCAGCAAGGCGCTGCGTAACTCTTCGGTCTGCCCATGCAGGCGCGCGGCCTCCAGATCTTGCGCCAGTTGCGCACGCTCCAGCGCCTGCGCCAAGGGTTGCGCCAGGGCGGCGATCAAGCGGCGTTGTTCGGGCGGTAAGGGTCGGCCATCTTTGGGGCTGACGCCGAGCAGCGCCAAGGGCCCCTCCTCACCCGACAACGGCCACCACCACCAGCGGCCGCCCGGCAGCGTGTCGGTGCCTAAACCGGCCGGCTGCTCGTGCTGCCAGGCCCAGTCGGCAGCGGCGCGCTCCTGCTCGATCAGCAAGCGTTGTACCCCGGCTTCGACCTGCCACAGGCCATCGGAGCTGCGCGCCAACAGGCTGATTTCCAGTTCGTGCCACTGGCCGAATTGCTGCAGCGCGGCGGCCAATACCGCCTGCCGATCGGTGGCGGCGGTCAGCTTGCGCGACAGTTCCAGCAAGGCGGTGGTTTCCGCTTGGGTCTGGCGTAGCGCCTCCAATTGGCGCCGCTGGCGGGTGGCCAGATTGCCGGTCAGCGCTGCCAT
>JAIERD010000450.1 GCA_019747155.1 Pseudomonadaceae bacterium | reverse complement strand
CCGGGAAACGCACCTTGTCGCGGGCGCGGGCAATCACAATCTCGCCGCTTTCCAGGGGTTCGCGCAGCACTTCCAGCACTTTGCGGTCGAACTCGGGCAATTCGTCCAAAAATAAAATCCCGTGATGGGCCAGGGTAATTTCCCCCGGTTGCGGCTTGCTGCCGCCGCCGACCAGCGCCGGGCCTGAGGCCGAGTGGTGCGGGTGTCTAAACGGCCGCTGCGGCCAGGCATCCAGCGGTGCGTAGCTGGCCACCGAATGGATGGCCGCGACTTCCAGGGCTTCTTGCTCATTCAGCGGCGGCAGCAAACCCGGCAAGCGGCTGGCCAGCAGGGTCTTGCCGGTACCGGGTGGGCCGGAAAACAACAGGTTGTGGGCGCCGGCTGCGGCGATGATCAGCGCCCGCTTGGCGGCGCTCTGGCCCTGCACTTCGGCCAGGTCCGGGTAGGGCCGCACGATGCGCAGCAGGCCGACCGGCTGATAGGGCTGCAGCGGCGTCTGGCCATTCAAGTGGGCGGCCAGCTCCAGCAGATGCTCGACGGCCAGCACTTGCAGGCCCGAGGCCAGGCAAGCTTCTTCGGCATTGGCGCGTGGCACCACTAAGGTGCGTCCGGCCGCACGGGCAGCCAATGCGGCGGGCAGCACGCCTTGGATCGGTCGCAAGGCGCCAGACAGCGCCAGCTCGCCGAGGCATTCGAGGTTGGCCAGGGCCGCTGCCGGCACTTGCGCGCTGGCGGCGAGAATCCCCAAGGCAATCGCTAAATCAAAGCGGCCGCCATCTTTGGGCAAGTCGGCCGGGGCCAGATTGAGAGTGATGCGCCTAGCCGGGAAGTCGAAGCCGCAATTGAGGATGGCGCTGCGTACCCGGTCTTTGCTTTCTTTCACCGCCGCTTCCGGCAGTCCGACCAAGGCCAGGGAAGGCAGGCCGTTGGCCAGATGGGCCTCGACGGTAACTGCCGGGGCTTCAATGCCAACCTGCGCGCGGCTGTGGACGATAGCTAGAGACATGATCGTTCCTTGATATGTGCTGTTGCGGGGCATAGGTGGCCGCCAGTGGTGCGGTTTTGGCCTATGTCCGGCGACGTGATCGTTCCTTGATCGGCTCGCCTGCGTCTATCGGTTGATCAGTCGACGGAGGAGCTTTGCGCTGAGTCTAGCTGGGCTTGCAGTTCGGCCACTTTAGTTTCCAGGGCTTCCAGGCGTGAGCGGGTGCGGGCTAACACCACCATCTGGCTGTCGAACTCATCGCGGCTAACCAGATCGAGTTTGCTGAAAGCGCTTTGCAGCAGCACTTTAAATTGCGCTTCGAACTCGCTGCGCGGCAGTGGGCCATCGCTGCTGAACAGGCGTGCAGCTTGCGAGCCGAGGACGTCGAGCAGGGCTTTGGGTGGCAGCATGTTGTGGCTCCATAACATTCGTGCGCCAGTGTAACACGCAGCCTTTAGGCAGATTCTGAGCGGCGCGGCTGCACGCTTTTCGCGCAGGTATCGGGGTGGCTGTGCACTATTGTTGTGCATAGGCTTTCCTTGTGGATTCAGAGCAACCCCCGGTTTAACCGCCAATGGGCTCAAAAAAGCCGGTTTAGCGAAATTGGCAAGCTTTCTGCTTAGTCCCTCTCGAGGCAGCACCGTTGCAGTTGGCGTGGGCCGGGCAAGACCCACGAAGTTTTGCCGGCAGCGCCAAGTGGGTGCACAACAAACCAAGCCAAGAAGGGCTTTGGCGTTACAAAGCCGGGCACTGCGCTTAGACTTGTGACGGGTTCGAACCTGGGGCAAGTCCATCAATATCAGGAGAAAGTCAGATGAAATTAGT
>JAIERD010000574.1 GCA_019747155.1 Pseudomonadaceae bacterium | reverse complement strand
TCGGCTAACTACTTCGATCTGGCTGCTGCTTACAGCATTACCAAGAAAATCACCCTGTCGGGCGGTATCAACAACCTGTTCGACCGTGATCCACCGATCACCTCGAAATATGGTACGGGTTCGGGTAACGGCAACACCTTCCCATCGATGTACGACGCGATGGGTCGCAAGCTGTTCCTCAACCTGTCGGCCAAGTTCTAATCGGCTGAACGGATAAAAAGCGGCGGGTCGCAAGACCCGCCGCTTTTTTTTCGTCCAGCCTCCGCAAAAGCCTTGCCCAAAAAAAGGGGGGCGAAAAAAAGGGGACGTAAGGTGATTTCGCAGCAGCTGCGAAATTACCTTACGTCCCCTTTAGTGCGTTTGGCGGGTGGTGTTGCCTGTGGAAGCCCTAGGTCGCCACTTTTTCGTGTCAGGTTTCCCAGTCGTTGACGGCGTCGATGCTGCCCAGCATGGTGGTGACCAGCCGGCGTTCGCTGTCGCTCAGTTCGGGGCGCCAGGTTTCGAATAACAGGATGACGCGGGTCTGGTCGCTGCGGTTCCATGCTTCGTGTTCGATGCTGTCGTCGAAGACCCAGGCTTTGCCGGCTTCCCACTGGCGGGTTTCATTGCCGACCCGCAGGCTGCAGCCGGGCGGTGCGATCAGCGGTAAATGGCAGATCAGGCGGGTGTTGAGGATGCCGGTATGGGCCGGTATGTGGGCGCCCGGACGCATCAGCGAGAACAGCACGGTGGGTGCGCGGCCGGGAATGCTCGGCATCGGCACGCCGGCCAGCGCGGCCATGGTGTTGGGGCAGCGTGCGGCGTTCTCGGTTATCAGCTCGCCGTTGCGCCACAGGTAGAAGGCGCTCCAGTCGGGGTTGTTGTGCAAGCCACCACGGTTGCGTAACGGCTGGCTGGGATCATGCTTGAGATAGGGTTCGAAGGCATCTTGGTCGCGCAGAATCTGCTCTAGCTCGGCGCGGATCGCGTCGGTAGCCGCTTCCACCTGCGCCAGCCACGGGAAGGCGGCGCGTTCGAAGTACTCGATCGCGGCCAGGCCGGGGAAGTGATATAGACGCGGTTGCTGCAGATAGATCTGTTTGCGACCCAGCAGCAGGTCCAGCGAGGTGCGGAAGCGCGCGTGCTCGGGCGCTTCGCTGTAACCGGCCTCGGCGAGATTTTTGCGCAGCGTCAACTCGAACTTCTGGGTGTAGTCGGCACAGGCGTGGCGGGCTCGCTGGACGTGGGCGCGCAGCTGGGCCGGCAGTTCGTGATCGGCCGGGGCGGCGTCCACGGCGCTGCGGTAGACTGCAGCGGCAGCGGCGGCGTTGCCGTCAGCGGCCAGCAGATCACCTTTGTAGAGCAGTAATTGCAGATTGTCGGGGGCGCTCGCCATGGCCTGATCGAGTGCTGCCAGCGCAGCTTTGAATTCGCCCAGCCCCTGCTGGGCTTGCGCCAGACCGAACCAGGCCTGCGCTCCGCCCTGGCCCTGGCTGGTCAGTTGCAGATAATGGTCGCGCGCGGCCAGCGCGTCTTGGTGGGAAACAGTCATAGTGTCAGGTGTCGTAGTTGCCGGAATCGCTGTTGAAGGCGTAGATGGCATGGGTGAGTTCGGTGATCAGGCTGCGTTCGGCCAGCGACAGCTGGGGATGCCAGATGTCGAAGATCATGATGACGCGCAGCTTGTCGCTATTGTTCCATGCTTCGTGCTCGATGGTATCGTCAAACACCCAGGCCTGGCCGGGTACCCACTCGCGCGTGGTATTGCCGACGCGGAAGCCGCAATCGGGCGGAATGATCAGCGGCACATGGGTCAGCAGGCGGGCATTG
>JAIERD010000479.1 GCA_019747155.1 Pseudomonadaceae bacterium | reverse complement strand
CCCTGCATCTGAGGGGTTTTACGGCTGTTGCCAGTCGCAAAAGCAGCCGACCGCCAAGGTGTTGTTGGCGCTGACTGGGCGCTTGGCCAAGAGCGCGTTGAGAATCGGCTCGATAAAACTGTTGCTCGAGGTGCAGTTGGCGCCTTCGCTGTAGGGGCCGAAATACGCCAGCTGGCCCTGTGTGTCCCAAATCGCCACCGCCGGGCTAACCTGTAATTGCTCGCTGCCGGGTAGCTCGGCGAGGTTTTCTAGGCCCGCCAGGGTGGTCGGCAGTTGGCCGTGGCTGCCCGGTTTCTGCACGGCATAAAAGCGCACGCCGAGCGGGCCGAAGTGGGCGAGTAATTCGCTCAAGTGTTGTTGGTTGCCGACGTTGCAGGGGCAGGCTGGGTCCCAGAAATGTACGATACGTATCGGCCCTGGCCCAGCCAGGTTGGCCGGCAGACGTAACACCTCGCCACTGAACACCGCCGCCTGCGGGCTAAAGCTGCGCAGGTAGCGCAGCTGATACCACCAGTACGCGCTCGCCATGGCGAAGGCCCAAGCGAGGATAAAAACGCTGGTGACTAAGGTGCTACGAGAAGGCAGGCGCATGTTTATTCGGTTCGGGCAGGCTATGGTTAAACGACTAGCTTGCCACGACGCGCCGCTAAGCAGAATATCGCCAAGCGTAAAACACGTGGCGTTGCGCGTAATTGGCGCCGCCCTGAGCCCGACCTTTGTGTGGAAAGCCTTATGCCCCAACGTTTTCAGCCCGAACACTTGCGCGAGAGCCTGCGGCCCTTAGCCGCAGGGTCGGCACTGACGCCTGAGCAACAGGCCTATCAAGCCTTTTATGGCATCGATATGCCCGGTGTACAAACGCGACTGGGCTGTTTTCAAGTGTTCGGCTATCAAGTGGCGGTGCAAGTCTGGTGGCCTGAACAGCCGCGCGCCACGTTGATTTTTCAGCATGGTTATTACGACCATATGGGCCTGTATCGGCACATTGTTCGGTGGGCGTTGAACATGGGCTTTGCCGTGCTGGCCTGCGACTTGCCGGGCCACGGGCTGTCCAGTGGGGCGCGTGCCGACATCGGCGAGTTTGCCGATTATCAGCGGGTCTTGCAGGGGCTCTTTGCTCAGGCCGAACAGCTGGATTTACCCCAGCCGTGGCACCTCTGCGGGCAGAGCGCCGGTGGCGCGGTAATGCTCGACCATTTGTTGCTGGGCGAGGTTAGCGACAAAATTGGCCAGAGTATTTTGCTCGCGCCCTTGGTGCGCCCGCGTGCTTGGGGCTGGTCGAAGTTCAGCTATCAGATGCTCAAGCCCTTCGTGTCGTCGATCCCGCGGCGGTTTAACGCCAACTCCAATGACCCGGATTTTCTCGAGTTTATTCAGCGTGACCCGCTCCAGCCGCTGAGCCTGCCGACCGCCTGGGTGGGGGCCTTGTCGCGCTGGGTGCCGAAGATCGAAGCCGCGCCGCGCAGCAGTCGCAGCCCGCTGATTATTCAGGGCGACGACGACATGACCGTCGACTGGCGGCATAACATGCAGGTGCTCAACGACAAATTCACTGCCCCGCAACTGTTGATGCTGCCGCAAGCACGGCATCATTTGGTTAACGAAACACCGGAGTTTCGTAGTCGCTATTTTGACTTTTTGCGTGAGCGGTTGGGGTAGGGTGGGGCGTACGCTGGTATTGGGTCGAACGAAAGACTACGCACTCCGTAACTCACCGTTGCGGCGCGGCATAATTGCCGGCCTTTTCGCTGCGCTCAGAAGTCCGGCCTACGGTTTTTGCTCGGCATTAAGGCT
>JAIERD010000247.1 GCA_019747155.1 Pseudomonadaceae bacterium | reverse complement strand
GTGCCTCACCGTGTTCGCCATGACCGCCATGTATTTTCTTGAAAAACGCGCAAGTCGCGGCATTCGACGGAGCGCCTGATGAACTGGGACATCATTATTAAGTACCTGCCGCGCTTGCTTGACGGCGCGGCATTGAGCATCCAGCTAGTCGCCATCGCGGTGGTGGCCGGGCTGATTTTGGCCATCCCGATCGGCATCGCCCGGGCCTCCCAGCATTGGTATATCCGCGCCCTGCCCTATGGCTATATGTTCTTCTTTCGCGGCACGCCGCTGCTGGTGCAACTGTTTTTGGTTTACTACGGCCTAGCCCAGTTCGATGCCGTGCGCCAAGGCCCGCTGTGGCCAATTCTGCGCGACCCGTTCTGGTGCGCCGTCATCACCATGACCCTGCACACCGCCGCCTATATCGCCGAAATTCTGCGCGGTGCCATCCAAGCCATCCCCGCTGGCGAGCTAGAAGCCGCACGCGCACTGGGCATGTCGAAAACCCAAACACTGTTCTATATCACCCTGCCGCGCGCCACCCGCATCGGCCTGCCGGCCTACAGCAACGAAGTGATTTTGATGCTCAAGGCCAGCGCTCTGGCCAGCACCATCACCCTGCTAGAGCTGACAGGCATGTCGCGCACCATCATCGCCCGCACCTACTTGCCCGTAGAGATCTTCTTCGCCGCCGGCATGTTCTACCTGCTGATCGCCTACCTGATGGTGCGCGGCTTCAAGCTGCTAGAGCGCTGGCTGCGCGTCGATGCCTGCCAAGGCCGCTAACGCCCTTACACCCCGGCACAACGCAGAGCGGACGCAGGAGCGCAGGTCGTAGGGCGGATTCAGGAGCGCAGCGAACAATCCGACGTTGAGCGCAGCGAACAATCCGCCAATCGCTACGAAACGAACAGCCTGCTATTACCCCGACAGCCAAGCATTCGCCACAAACAACCCGCTACAGCGCCAGCCTGCCCAATGCCAACCCATTGGCAGCCCACACAAAAGCGCTTTACCCTTGTGCTCCTCATTAGCAGTACCCGAGCAAGGTCTTTATGCAGCCCAGCCCTCTCAGCGGCGCGCAACTGCTTGAGCGCTTCCAAGCACTCGACAGTTTCCTGATTGCCTATCAACACCTGTGGCGGCCCAAGCCCTTCACCCACATACAGTTGCCGTGGGAAAGCCTGCACCCAGAGCTGGCT
Organism: Pseudomonadaceae bacterium; assembly: GCA_019747155.1. Classification (GTDB taxonomy): domain Bacteria; phylum Pseudomonadota; class Gammaproteobacteria; order Pseudomonadales; family Pseudomonadaceae; genus Aquipseudomonas. The sequence continues at coordinate 607 of JAIERD010000247.1, read as the reverse complement.
AAATGGCTGCGCAGCCGCTCATTGACGGATGCCGAGGCGGCCGACAATCATCCAGAGCAGCTCGCGGCGCCTGCGCCCTTTCCTAAACTCGCCCAGCAAGCCATCGCCCTGAGTGCCGTAGGCGCCCTACCCAGCCATCCACGCCAGCCGCCAAGTTCACGCCTAAGCACCGGCGTACCGGGGCGCAAATGGCAACAAATTAGCGCCTTTGCCGATTGCCTGCAGTTCCAGCAAGCGCCCCAGCACTGGCTCGACTGGTGCGCCGGCAAAGGCCACCTCGGCCGCCTGCTAGCCCAAGACGGTAGCGCCCTGAGCTGCCTGGAATACGACCCAGCGCTAGTCGCTGCTGGCCAACAGCTCAGCCTGCGCGCCGGATTAAACGCCGAACACCACCTGCAAGATGTATTCGCCGCCGACACCGTCGAGCACCTGCGCGCCGAACACACCCCGGTCGCCCTACACGCCTGCGGCGACTTACACGTACGCCTGCTGCAACTGGCCAGCAATGCCGGCTGCCAACAGTTAGCCATCGCCCCCTGCTGCTACAACCGCACTCACGGCGACCGCTATCAACCGCTCTCCAGCGCCGCACAAGCCTCAGCGCTGC
>JAIERD010000324.1 GCA_019747155.1 Pseudomonadaceae bacterium | reverse complement strand
GTGGATGACAGCAACACCATCCGTCGAAGCGCCGAGATTTTTCTCAAGCAGGGGGGGCACGAAGTCTTGTTGGCCGACGACGGCTTTGATGCTTTGGCCAAGGTCAACGATTACCAGCCTCAGCTGATTTTCTGCGACATCCTCATGCCCAAGCTCGACGGGTACCAGACTTGCGCCATCATCAAGCGCAACGCCCGTTTTGCGGATACCCCGGTGGTCATGCTGTCCTCCAAGGATGGTGTGTTCGACAAGGCGCGCGGGCGCATGGTCGGCTGCCAGGAATATCTCACCAAGCCGTTTACCAAAGACCAGCTGTTGCAGGCCGTGCAGCAGTTTGGCAATTCCCAACAAGGAGCCCTCTAATGCCCATTCAGAAAGTATTGGTCGTCGACGACTCGAAGACCGAGTTGATGTTTTTGACGGACCTGCTTCAGAAAAAAGGCATGCAAGTCCGTACTGCAGAAAATGCCGAAGAGGCATTCCGCCGTCTGGCCGAAGAAAAGCCAGATCTCATCCTGATGGATGTGGTGATGCCCGGCCAAAACGGCTTCCAGCTCACGCGTGCCATTACCCGTGACCCCCTTTACGCTGATGTGCCCATCATCATGTGCACCAGCAAGAATCAGGAAACCGACCGTGTCTGGGGCATGCGCCAAGGTGCGCGCGGCTACATCACCAAGCCGGTGGACCCCGCAGAGCTGCAGGCCAAAATCGACGCTCTGAACTGAGGCAGCGGCGCGCTCATGGCAAACCGCGAAGCCCTACGGGAGCTCCAGACCCGACTTGCCAGCCGCTTGCAGGCTGCAAGGTCCGAAGGTACGTCCGTGTCCTCCTGGCTGGCTGTAGAGTCCGCCGGGAATTTCTATTTGCTGCCCCTGGGGCAGTCCGGGGAGATCTTCCCCTGGGTGTCGGTGCAGGCCGTGCCTTACACCCAGAGCTGGTTTCTGGGCGTGGCCAACCTGCGCGGTGGCCTGGTGGGGGTGGTGGACCTGGCGGGTTTGCTCGGTTCCACCGTACCGCGCACCGAGCAAGCCTTGTCCGAGGCCAGCCTGCTCGCGTTCAACGCCGCGCTCGACGTCAATGCCGCCCTGCTGGTGGACCGCCTGGCCGGGCTGCGCGGCACGGACGCGTTTGTGTCGTCCGAACCGCCGGCCGAGGATTCGCCCAGCTTCTTCGGCACCACCTATATCGATTCCAGTGGCACACGCTGGCAGGAGCTGAACTTGCAGATCCTGTCCCAACATCCCGCTTTCCTGAGCATCAGTGCTTGAGTTTTTCTGTAAGGCTGCACCATGTCCGTCGTCAATCAATTTGGAAAACTGTTCAACCGGAAACCCGCCACGCCTGATACCGGCGCAGCCACCGGCGCGACCGACGATGGGCAGGACCTCCTGGCCACGGGAGCCCTGGATGGCGCGCAACTGCGCGACTCCTACCAGGCCGAAGCCATGAACAGCGTCCAGGGCGATCCCGACGGCTACACGCCCGAACTGACCGCGCCCGAAGCGGAAGAAGACCTCATCAGCCTGCCCTTGCTGGGTCGCTCGACTGCCGCGGGCCATCAGCGCCGACTGCTGGCCTTGCTGGCCGTAGGGGTGGTGGTGCTGGCACTGATCGCCGGTTGGGTGCTGCAGCAGGCCGACCGTTCCGCGCAGCAACTGGCGGCTACCGGCCAGTCGCTGATGCAGTCGCAACGTCTCGCCAAGTCGGTGTCGCAGGCGCTGGTGGGTAGCCCGCAGGCTTTCCCGGACGTGGTGGAAAGCTCGGGCGTGTTGGCCCGCAACGTGCG
>JAIERD010000344.1 GCA_019747155.1 Pseudomonadaceae bacterium | reverse complement strand
CAAGAAAAAATTCGGGAGGGCAAGATTGGCGGATCGGTGGCCGATAACTACATCCAACTCCCGGTTGAGTACAAAGAGGCTTATCTCAAGGCTAAGATTACCGGGGTCCATGAACTTGGAACCGGCATGTGTACGCGCAACCTCTCGCAATCGCCTTGCCCAAACCACCTCGAATGCCATGCTAAATGTTCGGATTTCTCCTGGGAGAAAGACAACGTCGGTAAGAAAGCAAGCGTAGTGCGCGCTTTCGAGATCGAGGTAGCTCAGTACGAGAATGCGGTTACGAAGTCCCAATCCAGTAGACAGGGCGAGAGCCACCAATGGATGGCCCATTCACAGAAGAAGATCGAGACCCTCACCGCCATGCTCGGTGATTTTCAGATGGACGCTGAAGCCATCAAAGCGAAAGCACTTGGAGCGCAGCCATGAGCAAATTTGCCAAGAGAATGGACGCGGGGGATGTCAAAGCTATCGTAAAGGAGCTGGATCGCTGGGCTTTGGGTGAGTTCGGCTCTGGCCTGCGATGGAAGACGCTGGAAGACCAGTTTGGGTTTACGCGCCAGGCATTGAATGCTCGTCTCGAAATCAAGGTCGCGTTTAATGCTGCCAAAGCGTCCCTTGCTGGCGGTCTGGCTTTCAAGCAAAAGAATGCGGCGCGGGATGCTGGTGAGCTGGTGCTAAAGATCGAGCAGCTAGAAAGAGAGGTGCATGCATACAAAGTCAGAGAGACTAAGTGGCTCCTGAGATGGCAGCAGATCGCCTACAATATTAGGGCGCGTTTCGGTGCTCAGATGGCCTCTGTTGACGTTTCGGGAGGTTCTAGGGATGGGCTCCCGAATCACCGTCAAACCGAAGCTATCTTGAGGCCACTTGATCTCCCTATCCCCCCGGTAGGGACAATGGATGCTGACGAATAATGATCGAAAGGGCCTCGCCGTATCCATGATCAATCAAGTGATTGGTGCGCGCCTTGGTGAGGTGCGAAGGCTCGGTGGCAGAGGATTGCCTGCCACATACGCGCGAAAGGTTATCAGGTTAGTCACATTGATAGACCTATGCCCCGGGGAGCTAAAGGCCCATCTGAAAGCGAGAGCATAAAAATTTTGCGAGATTTTGACGAGAAAATTCCAAGCTCGGGCCGGGTTTGACTGTCAGACGGCTACGTGTCGCATAACAAGGTAATTCAGTCCGGAATGCTGCCCAAGTGTTCTTTGCTGCGCGCTCAAGCTTAAAAAGCTTATCTTCGCTGCAACAAGCGATCTGTCTGAATCGTCCAGAACGCCATAAACACCTCCGACGTCTGCGTTGCTGATATTTAAGATGCTGGCGGCGGAGTGAGGCTTGGAGCAAAGTCAAAATTACAGCCGTAATCTCAGAACTTCCTGAGAGGTAGTATCGATCAGGTGGGTTGTAGCTCTGACATCTGAGGCAGAAGGCAGTGTGGATCGCAGGCGAGCTCACCTGCGATGCGATATAGCTTCTCGATGGTGATGTTTACTTCACCACGTTCAATTCGGCCCATATAGCTGCGGTCGATACTGCAGGCCAGCGCCAGTGCATCCTGGGAAATCCGGCAGGATTTCCTCTGCGTTCGGATGCGTTCCCCTAACGCTTTCGCCAACTTATCCATGACCGTCTCAATTCCACTTGAGGCGGCACTATCGTGTGTTTGCGGACTCACGAGCCACGGATTATAATCCGTATTTCTTCCGCGTTAATTCTTCTGGTGCCTCAATGAAATCGGCCTCGTTTATCTTCGACAGGCGTCTGTATGAGCTGCTTCAGGA
>JAIERD010000502.1 GCA_019747155.1 Pseudomonadaceae bacterium | reverse complement strand
ACCAGCACCTTCATCTTTGCATTCATGGGTTGAGTTCTGCGTTGTGATAGACGTTTTGCACGTCGTCGAGGTCTTCTAGGGCGTCGAGCAGTTTTTGCATGCGCAGCGCCTCGTCGCCGCTCAAGGCCACCGGGTTGTCGGCGCGCAGCGTCACTTCGGCCAGCTCGGGGCGCAGGCCCGCGCCTTGCAGCGCCTGCTGCACGGCCTCGAAATCGGCCACCGCCGTGAGCACCTCGAAGGCGCCGTCGTCGCTGCCGAGCACGTCTTCGGCCCCGGCTTCCAGCGCCACCTCGAACAGCCGCTCTTCGGGCACGCCGGGGGCGAAGATGAACTGACCGCAGTGCTTGAACTGGAACGCCACCGAGCCCTCGGTGCCCAGGTTGCCGCCGTGCTTGCTGAAGGCGTGGCGCACTTCGGCCACCGTGCGCACGCGGTTGTCGGTCATGGTTTCGACGATCACGGCCGCACCGGCGATGCCGTAGCCCTCGTAACGGATCTCCTCGTACTGCACGCCTTCGAGGTTGCCCGTGGCCTTGTCTATGTTGCGCTTGATGGTGTCGGCCGGCATATTGGCCGCCTTGGCCTTGTCGATCGCCAGCCGCAGGCGCGGGTTGGCCGCCGCGTCGCCGCCGCCTTGACGCGCCGCCACCATGATTTCGCGGATCACGCGGGTCCAGACCCGGCCGCGTTTTTCATCCTGACGCCCCTTGCGGTGCTGGATGTTGGCCCATTTGGAATGCCCTGCCATGGGTGTCAGATGCCTCGCAGTTGGTTGATCGGTTCGCCACGCGTGCCCACGCACGTCGCGCAGGCGCAAGGGAAAAACCCTCGATTGTACTTCCCTGGGCCCAGCTGGCGCGCTGCACCGACGCCATGAGGCTTGGCAGCATGGCCATGCCTGAGCAGAGCAACTCAGAACAGATGCATCGAAAGACCGTAAGCCAAGGCACCGAACAGAGTCGGCCAAGCGATCCCGCCCAGCCGCCACTTGGCAGCAAACACGGCCAATACACCGATCAGCGCTGGCAACCACGCGTTAAGTTGCCATTCCAACTCCAGCAACGATCCCAAAGCAAGCACCAGCATAGCGCAAATGGCTGCCGGACCGATGCCATTGAGTATCGACTTTACTCCCGTGGTCGGCGCCGACGCTGCGTTGCGCCAGACCAGCATCGGCAGCCAGCGCAATAAAAAAGTCACCAGTGCAGCCGCCAGCACCGTGAACGCTTCGATCAAAGTCATGACACCCCCCGTCGGTAACCCAGCGCAGCGCCCGCGACCATGCCCAGTAGCAGCGCCAGATAAGCCGGCATAAATGGCAGTGCCGCCGTCGTCGTGAGGGCCGCCCCCAAAAGCACCAGCCACCGGGTCTGCGCAGCAATTTCAAGCAACAAGGCCAAAAACAGCGCCGGCAATACAAATGACATGGCATCGCTCCAAAAAGCTGATTGCGCGCTCAGTTGCCGACCGAACAGGGCGCCCAATGCCGTACCCAAGACCCAAATCGAGTAAGCCCCCACCTGCAATCCAACATACCAGCCTTCGCGATCGGCCAGCGGGATTTGCCCCAGCTTGCCAGAGGCGGTGGCAAACACTTCATCGGTGAGCCCAAAGGCCAGCAACGGTGTAGGCCAACTGGGCCGGCCAGACCCGAGTTTGGCCAACAGGGCGGGGCCGTAGAAAAGATGACGCACATTCATCAGCAACACGGTAACCACCACAGCCATCATACCGGTGCCAGTGGCCATCAAAGCAAGCATCACAAACTGGCTGGCACCGGCAA
>JAIERD010000214.1 GCA_019747155.1 Pseudomonadaceae bacterium | reverse complement strand
CCGAATAAAACCTGGCAGGGCTTGCTCTGGGGCTTTGCCGGCTTTGCGACTTTCTGCTTAGCCCCTGCGGCCGGCTTACCGCCAGAAGTGCCCGGCACCGCTGCGGCGGACTTAGTCCAGCGGCAAAGCTGGTGGATTGGTACGGCACTGGCCACCGCTACTGGCCTGGGCCTGTTGGCATTCGCCGGGCATTGGACGCTGCGAATTGCCGGCTTGCTGCTATTGGCCGTGCCCCATCTTATTGGCGCACCGCAACCCGAGGTGCACGCAAGCCTAGCGCCAGGAGCACTGGCCGAGCAGTTTGTACTCGCCTCCTTGCTGACCAATGCGCTGTTCTGGGCGGCCCTTGGTTTGGCGAGCGCTTGGTTCTTCAGCCGCAGCCAGCAGTCCGCCTGAATCAGCGCGCGCCTTGACTAAGCCCCTGTATGTAGCAGGTCTTGGTTGTCGGCGCGGCTGTTCGATGCAGCAGTTACTGGAACTGCTGCAACAAGCTCTACGCAATCACCATCTAAATATCAGCGATCTTAGCGCGCTGGCCAGCAGCAATCACAAGCAAGATGAACCAGGTCTGCAGCAATTGGCCGCGCACCTGCAACTGCCGCTACTATTTGCCTCTGCAGAACAGCTAAGCGCTTATGCTGAGCGCCTCACCCAACACTCCCCCCTCAGCCTGCGGACAACCGGCAGCGCCGGGGTCGCCCAAGCCAGCGCACTGGCATTAGCGGAGCGCCTTAGCACCGGCCGCGCAGAGCTGCTCGGAGAGCGCCTCAATAACACCAGCGCCACCTGCGCCATTGCCATAGCTACCAATTTGGAGATTCCATGACCGTCTATTTCATTGGTGCCGGCCCTGGCGATCCCGAGCTGATTACAGTCAAAGGTCAGCGCTTGCTACGCAGCTGCCCAGTGATCCTCTATGCCGGCTCACTGGTGCCAGAAGCTTTGCTCGAAGGCCATAACGCCGAACTGGTGGTCAACACCGCAGAGTTGCACTTGGAAGCCATCATTCAACTGCTGCACGAGGCCCACGCTAAAGGCCAAGACGTCGCCCGTGTGCATTCCGGCGACCCTTCACTGTACGGTGCCATTGGCGAGCAAATCCGTCACCTGCGCGCACTGAATATTCCCTTTCAGATTATCCCCGGCGTTACCGCCACTGCGGCTTGTGCGGCGCTACTGGAAAGCGAGCTGACGCTGCCGGGAGTCTCGCAGACGCTGATTCTCACCCGCTACGCCACCAAGTCCGAGATGCCTGCTGGCGAGCAGTTAGGTGATCTGGCACGCCACGGCGCGAGCATGGCGATTCACCTGGGTGTCAGCCACCTCAGCCGCATCATTGCCGAACTGCTGCCGCACTACGGTAGCGACTGCCCAATTGCCGTGGTACATCGCGCCAGCTGGCCTGATCAGGACTGGGTCAGTGGCACACTCACCGATATCGAAGCCAAGGTCCAAGCCAAAGGCTTTCGCCGTACAGCGCTAATTTTGATTGGACGAGTGCTGGGGGCTGAGCAGTTCGCCGACTCAGCCCTGTACCACACAGATACCCAACACCTATACCGCCCGTAACCACCCAGACTCACGCCACTTTAATGCCTACAACGCCTTGAGCGCGTGCGCCTTCGCCCGCCTGATTAAATGTGGCACGCCCTTTATTCGAATCCATTGGATTGCAGTTGCAAAGATTACAGTGAGCCGCTGGCGTTATAGCGACTAAGCTCTAAGCAAACAGGAGCCGCGCATGAACGATCAACCCCCACAACCACCGACCTTCTGGCA
>JAIERD010000378.1 GCA_019747155.1 Pseudomonadaceae bacterium | reverse complement strand
CAGCTCAGGGATATGCGCAAAAGTGATGTTTTAATATAAGAACTGAACTTTAAGTGCTAAGCGATGGCGCCAGCATTACCTGTCAGCTTGAGGTGCCGGCTGTACTGGTCTTAACTGCAAAGGCCCGTCCGCTCTAATCACAATTAAAGGTGCCGCCATGATCGACCATTCCGAAGCCGACCAGCGTGACAGCGTGGTCGATGCCCGCGCGATTTTTACCTTGATCCTGCTGGCCGTGACCTGCGCCGTCTTCTGGGTTAGTCAGCAGTAAATTACCCCTGGATGCAGCACTTTTAACGCCGCGCAGTGACAATCACCGCGCGGCGTCGTTGTTTCTGCGCCTGGCTGGATGAATGGTGGCGCAGGGCCGCCATCAAGGCCGCTATAATGCGCGCCTTTTTATTTGTGGGTTACCGGTGTTGAAGCAGTCTTTGCAGGTGGTCCTGAGCCTTTATCTGGCCATGGCCTGTAGTCTGGCCAGTGCGGCGAGCGTAGTGTTCCTTAACCCCGGCAAGTCGACTGAGGCCTATTGGCTCAGCTACGCGCAGTTTATGCAGGCGGCGGCCAAGGATCTCGGTATGCCACTCCAGGTCATTTACGCTGAGCGCGATCCGCAGCGCATGGTCGAGCAGGCCCGTGCTGTGCTGCAGGCGACTAACCCGCCGGATTACCTAGTGTTCGTCAATGAAGAGTATGCCGGCCCGGAGATCCTGCGCCTGTCCAAAGGCAGCCAGGTAAAATTGTTTGCGGTTAACAATACCCTGACCGCCGACCAGCAGACACTAATCGGGGCCAGCCGTGAGCGTTATCCCAACTGGATTGGCAGTCTCGTGCCTAATGACGAGGAAGCCGGTTACATGATGGCTTCACGTCTGATCGAGCGTGGTCGGGCGCTGCAACCTGCCGGTGAGATGCAGTTGTTGGCATTTTCCGGCGCCAAGCAGACGCCCGCGGCGCAGTTTCGTGAGCGTGGGCTGCAGCGGGCATTGGCCGAGCATCCCGACGTGCGCCTGCGCCAGTTGGTGTACAGCGAGTGGAATCGCCAGCGTGCCTATGAGCAGGCTCAGCAACTGTTGCCGCGCCACCCAGATGCCACCCTGATCTGGGCGGCGAATGACGAAATGGCCTTTGGCGCCATGCGCGCGGCTGAGGAACTAGGCCGGGTGCCGGGCAAGGATCTGCTGTTCTCAGCGTTGAACAACTCGGCAGAGGTTCTCCAGGCGCGCCTGGATGAGCGCGTCAGCGTGCTGGTCAGCGGGCACTTTACCGCCGGCGGCTGGGCCATGGTGCTGCTGCACGACTACGCTGCCGGTCTGGATTTTGCTGCCCGCGGCGGCAAGGACCGTCAGGACGCGCTGTTTATGCAGCTGGATAAGCCGCAGTCGCGACGCTTGTTGCAGCGCATTCAAAGCAAACGCTATGACTTGGATTTTCGGCGTTTCAGTGTCGTGGGCCATCCTCGGCAGCGCGATTACAACTTCTCCCTGCAGCCTTTGCTGGACTGAGGCAAGCCTCAGTCCAGTGGCTGTGGCGCGTATCAGCGCCCCATATAGGCGCGCCAGCCGCCGAAATGGCTGATGTTCTCTGCCCCTTGCAGGCCATAGGCTTCGCAGATAAAACCGCTTTCCCAGCGTCCGTCCGCCAGTTGCACCTTGCCCAGACCCAGGGGTGCCGGAATACCGGTGAGGAAGGAGCCCAGCTCGGCGCTTGGCAATTCCCAGACTTCCACGGCGATGCTTACGCCAGCTTCGGCGACCCGCACCATGCCTGGGCGGAA
>JAIERD010000182.1 GCA_019747155.1 Pseudomonadaceae bacterium | reverse complement strand
CGGAGGGCAGCGAGGCGACCAGTGCCCAAATCGCCTCGTGGTTGTTGCTGGCCGCGCTATCGCTGAGCAGTGGCGCAATAAAAACCCGCTCGCGGGCCGCTTCCAGTGTTTGCCCGTTGGCTTCCAGTGCCTTGGCGCGTACTAGCTGACTGCGCAGTTGTTGCTCGACCGGCAGTTCGCTGAGGCGGGTAAAACTTGGGTGGCTCAGTGCTTTGAGCGCGCTTTTGGGCTTGTTGCGCGCCATCGCCAGTTCGGCTTTCAGGGTGCTGGCAAAAACCTGCTGCGCCGGCTTCAGGCCATCCAGTGGCACTTGCTGAAGTATGCGCGCGGCTTGGCCGTCATCATTTTGCTGGTGGGCCAGGTCGGCGGCCGCCAGTAATAGTCCGCTGGCTTGCTCCTGTGGGCTGACGCTGGCTTGCTGCAGCAGTTCTTCGATACTGCCTTGCGGGGTGCGTGGCAATTCGCCCAAATTGGACGATGGAGTGCTGGTGCAGGCTGCGAGTAAGGCAGTCAGACCGAAAAAACAGAGGGTGCGCAAGCCGGCGATCATGTAAAGGTTCCCTGGTACTTGATCAAATGAGCGGTGAATTGTACCCAAGCCCCGCCACCAGCGCGATGTTGCTGGCGCTAATCGGGCTACAATGCGCGTTTTGTCGGTCTCGAGGTGTGTGTGGTGACGCTTTCCAGTGCTCAGGGTTCGGCCATGGGGACGCTTTATGTGGTTGCCACGCCGATAGGTAATCTCGATGACATCACCGCTCGAGCATTGCGGGTGCTGCGTGAGGTGAGCCTGATTGCCGCTGAAGATACCCGCCATTCTGCCCGCTTAATGCAGCACTTCGGTATCGGCACGCCCTTGGCGGCGTGTCATGAACACAATGAGCGCGAGCAAGGCAGTCACTTTATCGCCCGCTTGCTGTCCGGCGCCGATGTGGCGCTGATTTCCGATGCGGGCACGCCGTTGATCTCCGATCCGGGTTACCACCTGGTGCGCAATGCTCGGGCGGCGGGTATTCGGGTGGTGCCGGTGCCGGGCCCGAGCGCGCTGATTACCGCCTTGTCGGCGGCGGGTTTGCCCTCGGATCGATTTATTTTTGAAGGTTTTTTGCCAGCCAAGACGGCTGGTCGCCGAGCGCGCTTGGAGCAGGTAAAAGAAGAGCCGCGCACGCTGATTTTTTATGAGGCGCCGCATCGTATTCTTGAGTGTTTGGAGGATATGCAGTTGGTGTTCGGTGGCGAGCGTTTAGCATTGCTGGCGCGCGAGTTGACCAAAACCTTTGAAACACTCAAGGGCTTGCCGTTGGCCGAATTGGCGGCCTGGGTGGCCGCTGACCCTAATCAGCAGCGTGGTGAGTGCGTGGTGCTGGTGGCCGGCTGGCCGGCGCCTGAAGGTGAAGAAGCTTTGAGCGTCGAAGCCTTGCGAGTGTTGGATTTGTTGCTGCAGGATTTACCCTTAAAGCGCGCTGCGGCGCTGGCGGCGGAGATTACCGGGGTGCGCAAAAACCTGCTGTATCAGGCCGCCCTTGATCGGCAGAAAGACGTTTAGGCTTGTTCTTGACGGCTTCAGTCGCTAACCTTGGCGGCGGAGAGTCGATTGGACAGTCGCTGCCTCTTGCTGTTTACAGCAAGGGGGGGAGGAAAGTCCGGGCTCCATAGGGCAGAGTGCCAGGTAACACCTGGGAGGCGTGAGCCTACGGAAAGTGCCACAGAAAATAACCGCCTAAGCGCTTCGGCGCCGGTAAGGGTGAAAAGGTGCGGTAAGAGCGCACCGC
>JAIERD010000510.1 GCA_019747155.1 Pseudomonadaceae bacterium | reverse complement strand
ACGCCGGGCATCCGCTCGCTGCAAGTGCACTACCAACCAGAAACCCTGGCGTTGGCCGATTTGCTCGGCATAGTCGCTGGCGAATGGGACGCGGTGTGCAACGCGCAAGACCTACAGGTGCCGTCGCGTATAGTCCATCTACCCTTGTCTTGGGACGATCCGGCCTGCCAGTTGGCCATCGACAAGTACATGACCACAGTGCGCAAAGACGCGCCTTGGTGCCCGAGTAACCTGGAATTTATCCGCCGCATCAACGACCTGCCCAATCTCGATGAGGTGTATCGCACCGTATTCGACGCCAGCTATCTGGTGATGGGGCTGGGCGACGTCTACCTCGGCGCGCCAGTGGCCACGCCTCTCGACCCGAGGCATCGGCTGGTCACCACTAAATACAACCCGGCGCGCACCTGGACCGCCGAGAACTCGGTGGGCATCGGCGGCGCTTATATGTGCGTGTACGGCATGGAAGGCCCCGGCGGTTATCAGTTCGTCGGCCGCACCCTGCAGATGTGGAACCGCTACCGGGAAGTCGCCGCGTTCAACGGCAAGCCCTGGCTGCTGCGCTTCTTCGACCAGATCCGTTTCTACCCGGTGAGTGCCGAGGAACTGCTGCTGATTCGCCGCGATTTCCCGCTCGGCCGTTATCAACTGCGCATCGAAGACAGTGAACTGAAGCTGGCCGACTACCAGGACTTTCTGGCCAAGGAAGCCGTTGGCATCGAGGCCTTCCGCACTCAGCAACGCGGCGCCTTCGACGCCGAACGGCAGCGCTGGATCGAATCTGGCCAGGCGCATTTTGACAGTGAAGAAGTGGCGCCCGAACTGGGCGAAGACGCCCCGCTCGGCGCCGGGCAACACGCCATCGAAAGCCATATCGCCGGCAACCTCTGGCAGGTGCAGGTCAGCGAGGGCGACCGGGTGCAGGCCGGCGATGTGCTGGTGATTCTCGAGTCGATGAAGATGGAAATCCCGCTACTGGCGCCCCGCGCCGGCATCGTCCGCGAAGTCCGGGTGCAGCCCGGCTCAGCAATGCGCGCCGGCCAGCGCGTGTTGGTGCTTGAGGAAATCTGAAGTCGACCCGAACGGTGGATGGATAAAGCGCCATCCACCCTACGCACCCTCACCGTAGGGTGGATCACGCTGCATCGATCCACCAACCGGCCGCAAGGCCGGCCAAATACCCGGCCAGCGAGCCGACCCCATTACGCTGCCACGGCATCGATGGTGGATGGATACAGCGCCATCCACCCTACAAAGGACGCGACTTATGCAACATCTATTCGACCTGCGCCTCGGCGCGCTGAAAACTGCTTACGAAGGCGGCAGCCTGACCCCGCGCCAGCTAATTTTGGCCCTGCGCGAGCAAGCCGCTGTGCTCAATCCCGAGTTCAAGCTGTTTATCCATCTGCTCAGTATTGAGGAGTTAGAACCTTATCTGGCCGCCCTCGACGGTAAGTCCGCAGCCGACTTACCGCTGTTCGGCGTGCCTTTTGCGATCAAGGACAATATCGACTTGGCCGGCATCCCGACCACCGCCGCCTGCCCGGCCTTTGCCTACACGCCCGAGCGCAGCGCGACTATTGTCGAGCAACTGCTTGCCCTCGGCGCCGTACCGCTGGGCAAGACCAACCTCGACCAGTTCGCCACCGGCCTGAATGGCACACGCTCGCCCTATGGCGAATGCCGCAACAGCCTAAACCCGGACTATCCGTCCGGTGGTTCCAGTTCGGGTTCTTCGCTGGCAGTGGCACTCGGTGTGGCCAGCTTCGCG
>JAIERD010000138.1 GCA_019747155.1 Pseudomonadaceae bacterium | reverse complement strand
GATGCCGGCCTGCTCAGCCAAATTGCCGCCGGCAGTTTGATCCTCGAATGCTCGACCATAGCCCCGGAGTCGGCGCGCAAGGTGCATCACGCCGCCGCCAGTCTCGATCTGGCAATGCTCGACGCGCCAGTTTCGGGCGGCACCGCCGGCGCCGCGGCCGGCACCCTGACTTTTATGGTCGGCGGCAGCGCGGCCACCCTGGAGCTAGCCCGGCCGATTCTGGCGGCCATGGGCAGCAATATTTTCCATGCCGGCCCCGACGGCGCCGGACAAGTGGCCAAGGTCTGCAACAACCAATTACTGGCCGTGCTGATGATCGGCACCGCCGAGGCCATGGCGCTGGGCGTTGCCAACGGCCTGGAACCCAAGGTGCTGGCCGAGATCATGCGTCAGAGTTCGGGGGGCAACTGGGCGCTGGAGAAATACAACCCCTGGCCCGGCGTGATGCCCGCCGCACCGGCGTCCCGCGAGTACAACGGCGGCTTTATGGCCGAGCTGATGGCCAAAGACCTAGGCCTGGCCCAGCAAGCCGCGCAAGCCACCGCCAGCAGCACACCGATGGGCGCCTTGGCTTTGCAGCTGTATCGCCTGCTGCTCAAACAGGGCCAAGGCAAACTGGACTTCTCGGCGATCCAGAAGCTGTTTGTCGAATAAATCGCACTCGCCCATACAGCACAACGCCGCGAATTCGCGGCGTTGTCGTTGTTACAGACGGCAGATGGCTAAAACTACTTAGCCTCCAGAACAATATCATCCAGATAAGGCGCCTGCAGGTCGCGCTCGGGAATCTCCCACACGATCAACTTGGGTGGCGTTTGCTTAAACGCCGAGCTGTCGAAGTAGGCCTTGGCCGCACCGGAAAAAGCCCCGCCATCGAGAGCGAAATTACCCACACTGGCGCCGACAGCCCGCTCCAGGAACGGCATAAAGTTTGAGTTGCGCGAGAACGAGGTGCCGATAACCGCAACGTTCGGCAGCTGGCTGTCGCCAAACAAATCGTCCTCGGCCAACGCCTCTGTCGCGGCGGCGCGGGGCGTCAAGTTGCTGCGCGGCACCTGTTCAACCAAAGGTTGCAAATCGGCCGGCAGCCAATCCAAACCGGCCAAATGGACCAAGTCGCCGGGCCGCACTTGCGGCTCAGAGACGCTCACATCAAAGGCTTGCGCCGGTGTTGGCTTAATCCCCATCTCGCCAATCCGTGCCGCCACGGCAATGGCCGCAGCGTTGGCACCGGCCTCGCTCCAATGGGTGTCGGTGCGCAAGAACGCATCACGGCCTTGCGGCTGCAACACCGGAGTCAAATCCAGCACCGCCAGCCCTTGCGCCTGCACGCTGTCGCGCCAGTGCGTGAGGCGCTGGGCAAACTGCGCCGAACGGGCCACGCCACACAGTTCGCTAGCGGCTATACGGCTCTTGTCTGGCACCAGCACCAGCAGTAACTCGATGCCACGCTGGCGCATCTGGCCGCGCAACTCGATAACCTTGTCTGCCCGAGCCTGGGCATTGCGCTCAGCGTTGGGCTGTAGCTTCAACTCATCGGCCAGGAACAACCAACCCGGACAACCTTGCCGCACCCGGCTGCCAGTATCGCTAATCAGCAGCCAACTGGCACCACGCTCAAGGTGCGCCGCTTGCTCGGCAAAGGGCACGCCGGCCAGCTCCTTGGCGATTCGATGAGTCACGGCGCCATGGCGAATGTCGTCCCAACTGAGCTTGGGCGGCAACAAGTCGATTTTACCGCTGAGCATCGCCCAGCCAGCACAGAGCAA
>JAIERD010000513.1 GCA_019747155.1 Pseudomonadaceae bacterium | reverse complement strand
TGCGCGACTACTACCTCGACCTGCAACACCTGCAAAGCACCAGCGCCTGCGACGTAGAGCAACTGCTGGCCAGCTTTTGGCGCCGCCTGCAAGGTGGCGACGAGCAGCGTGCGGCGCTCGAACTGTTCGAGCTAAACGATCAACCGGCACTTGATCTGGCCCGCATCAAGCATCGCTATCGACAGCTGGTCAGCCAACACCATCCCGATCGCGGTGGCAGCACCAGCCGGCTGCAGTCGATCAATTTGGCGTTTGAAATACTGCAGCGCTATTACAGATGAGTTTCACGATCAAATTTGCTCTAAAGGGCTAAGCCGCACGAAGGCAAACCTCTGCCTATACTGCGACATACGGTCGCATTGAATCGGCCTACGCACCTGCTGGCGCTACCCATGCGCAGTGGGCGCTTGCTGGGGCGATCGCAATAATAATAGGAGGTGCTGCATGATCCATCACGTCTGGGGACTTTTCACCCATCCCGATGAGGAATGGCAAGAAATTCGTGGCGACGAAGAAAGCATCAGCCACATGTACCTTACCCACGTGCTGCTGCTGGCAGCCATCCCGGCAATTTCGGCCTTTATCGGCACCACCAAAGTCGGCTGGAGCATCGGCAATGGGGCACCGGTCATGCTCACTGAAGCCAGCGCCTTACAGATGACCATCATGTCTTACCTGGCCATGCTGGCCGGTGTTGCCGTAATGGCCGCAGTAGTGCACTGGATGGCGCGCACCTATGACGCAGCACCGAGCATGGCGCAAAGCGTGGTGTTCTCGGCGTACACCGCTACACCGCTGTTTATCGGCGGCTTGGCGGCGCTCTACCCTAACCTGTGGCTGGCAATGTTCGTCGGCACGGCGGCCATCTGTTACACGGTGTACCTACTCTATGTGGGGATTCCGACCTTTATGAATATCCCCTCCGAGGAAGGCTTTCTGTTCTCCAGCTCAGTATTGGCCGTAGGCTTGGTGGTACTGGTGTCGATGATGGCGCTGTCGGTGATTCTCTGGGGTATCGGCATAGGCCCGGTTTACACCAGTTGATCTATACCAATTGAGAACTAGCTGAGGCTTGTTGTACGGATAACGAAGCCGCTCATAGAGCGGCTTCGTCGTTTTCCGGCTGCTGCTTTTGACCGGCTTGGGCATAATTGGCAGATTCACCGGAGCCGTGCATGCCAGAACAACTCAACCAGCGGATTGAACACTGCTACCAGCAAGCCGAAGCGTTTTTTAAACGCAGCTTCAGCCGGCCGGTCGTCAGTTTTAAATTACGCGGGCAAAAAGCCGGCGTGGCGCACCTGACCGAGAACTTGCTGCGCTTTAACCCGCAGCTGTATCAAGCCAACCACGCAGACTTCCTCAAACAGACGGTCGCCCACGAAGTCGCCCATCTGGTCGCCCATCAGCTGTTTGGCCCACGGATTCAAGCCCACGGCGAGGAATGGCAGCTGATCATGCGCGGCGTCTATGAACTGCCGCCCCATCGTTGCCACAGCTATGCCGTAGAGCGGCGCAGCACAACCCGCTACGTCTACAGCTGCGCCTGCCCCGATCGCGACTTCCCCTTCTCCGCCCAGCGCCACACCCTGGTGCGCAAAGGGCGCCGCTACTACTGCCGCAGTTGCAAAGCGACGCTGAAGTACAGCGGCGAGCAGCGCAAAGAGTAGCAAAAGCATCGGCACGCCCCTGCGCAGCAGCGCCTAGTCGAATACCGGCCGAAAGAAGCTGCGCTCATAGCTGAGGATGCACTGAGTGTCC
>JAIERD010000170.1 GCA_019747155.1 Pseudomonadaceae bacterium | reverse complement strand
CACCAAAGACGATGGTGAAACCGGCCAGCGCCAGCGCCAGGTAAAAGGTGCCGTCGAGCCACCAGAGCTGCGGCTCGGGCAGGGGCTGGCCCAGCGGCGTCGTCAGCACCCCGTAGGCGATCGAAATGCCCTTGAGCTGCAAGGCGATGTAGGGCACGATGCCGACCACCATGATGAGCGTGACCACCGCCGCCAGCCCCGGGCTTTTGCCGTAGCGGCTCGAGATGAAATCGGCGATCGAGCTGATGCGGTAGGTCTTGGCGATGCGGATCATCTTGCGCACCACCACCCAGCCCAAAATCATGGCCAGCGTCGGCCCCAGATAAATGGGCAAAAACCACAGGCCATCGGTGGCGGCGCGGCCGATGCTGCCAAAGTAGGTCCAGGCGGTGCAATAGACCGCGAGCGACAGCGCATAGACCCAGGCGCTGCCAATCAGCGAACGCCCTTGGGCCGCGCGCCGGTCGCCATAAAAAGCGAGCGCAAACAGCAGCAGCAGATACGCCGTGGCAACCGCGATGACCAGCAGGGGCGACATGGGGCGTTTGGCCAGTTTTGAGGAGGTGGGCGGGGCCTGGGCTCTGGGGCTGGGTGGGGCGGCGGGCGCTTGGGCTGGCGTGTGGCTGAGGGGATGCAGCCTAGTCGGGGCTGCGCTCGACCAGCCAAGCCAGCAGCGCGATCAGCAGCGCCCAGAGCGTGAACATGGCCAGCGCAAACAGCGGAATGCCCCACCACTTGACGCTGCTGTCCCACAAAGCGATGAGCGGAAAGTTGAACACCAGCGCAGCGGCCGCAAACAGGGCCAGCAAGCGCTGCGAGAGCAAAGAGGGGTTCATGGCGTGCGTCTCGTGGGGGCAAGCAGGGAAGCCGGGCAGCGCCGGGGCGGGCTGGGGCGCTCGGGGCACTGGCGCTATCTTAGTCCTGAATCTCCTTGGCCATGAGGTTCGTGCGCCCTGTACGCAATCCCGCCTTGAGTTCTTTGAGCATCAGGAATAGGTGGTAGGGATCGGTTGGGCTGGGCTCAAACTCCCAAGACGCATACCACTGCCGTGCCGCCTCATCCTTGGCGTGAACCAGCAGGCAACGAATGCCCGCAATGTCGGCGGCCTGTGCGGTGCGCAATAGCGCATCCTTGAGCAGCGCCTTGCCTAGGCCCTTGCCTTGGTGGTCGCGATCCACGGCCAGCCGGGCCAGAATCATCACCGGCAAAGGATGCCGGGCCAACCCTTTCATCACGCGCACAGGCGCGTCCTGCGGATCGACGCTTCCAACCGCTAGGCTATAAAAACCCACCACCTCGCCGTGCAGGCAACACACGTAGGTCTGGGCGCTGTGGGCTTTCTGGTTGACGAGGGCGTAGCGCTGCAGAAATTGGTTGAGCGCCGCTTGCCCGCAGTCGAAGCCGTCCGTCGAATCCGCAGGCGCAAGCTTGCGCAGCGGTTCATACGCTGCACTCAACCCAAAACCCCGGGTTCATTGAGCAGTTTTTGCAGGCGCGGCCTAGCTTGCACCGGACGGTCCAGCACCTGCTCAAACGCCTGCCACTGCTCAGCGTTGAGCACGAAATGACGCCGATCTGCCAGCGCCTGGTTGGCCGCGATCACCCCGGCATCCAGCAGGAATTCGCTGACGTTTTTGTGGCAGGAGCGCGCGGCTTCCTGCAGCAGCAGTTTGACGGCGCTGCTGGCGCGGACATCGATCCGTTCGGTTTTGGAGAGGTTCAAGGTGCTCATGGCAACCCCC
>JAIERD010000116.1 GCA_019747155.1 Pseudomonadaceae bacterium | reverse complement strand
CTAACCGAAGCAGCTCATGCAGCGGGCTTTTCTGACTCGGCGCATTTCTCCCGGACATTCCGGACGCTGCTGGGCATCGATCCTTCCTCCGCCCTGGCTGAAGTCGATCTCCAGGAATCCTAGCTCTTTCGTTCAAGCCGCAAGCGGGCCTCCCCACATACAGTCATGGCTCCCTACTTAGGAGCTGAGCGATGCCTATTTTCCTGCGATTCACCCTACGATGGCTGAGCTATCCACTCGTATTTGGCGGCTGTGGTGCCTTCATGATCTGGGCGCTGTACGCGGGTGTGCCGTATTGGCCCACCACTCCCGTAGTCGCCGCGGTGGGGCTGTTAAGCATCGCGGGGGTGGAGCGTATCCAGCCTTTTCGCGAAGCCTGGCTTGAGGATCATCAAGACACCGCGACCGACCTGCTGCATATGCTGGTAAATCTTTCCGTCATTCAGTTCACCGCCGAGATTTTGACCAAGCTTGGCGATGCGGTACCGGCTTCGGTTCGTCTCTTCCCAGTCGAGAGCCCACTGTGGCTGCAACTGCTGCTGGTCGCCGCCGTGCTCGATCTGAGCCTGTATGCCATGCACCGCATCAGCCACCACGTACCCTGGCTATGGCGTTTGCACATGATTCACCACAGCGCCGAGCGGCTGTACTGGATCAACGGTGAGCGCCGACACCCCCTGCACGCCGCGCTCATGGCCGGTCCGGGGCTGGTAATTCTGCTGGCATCAGGCGCTCCATCCGCAGTGGTTGCCACCTGGTTTGGCATTTTGACCGTGCACTTGGCGTTCCAGCATTCAAACCTGGACTACCGACTGGGATGGCTGCGCTACCTCATCGGGGTTGCTGAAATTCATCGCTGGCATCACAAACGCGACTTTGAGGATGCCCAGGTTAACTTCGGTGAGTTTCTGATGGTGTGGGATCGACTGTTTGGCACGTTCTACGACAGCGCAGGGAAACTGGGAGAGGCCGAGGTCGGACTGCATGAAACGGACTATCCCAAAGACTACCTTGGACAGTTTTCCGAACCCTTTGGGCGAGACCGTACAAGCCAAGGCTGACGGATTCTCTTGCGAAAGACTGCAGCCAGGCGCAGCACAATGGCTCTGGTTAGTTGAAGAAAGCGCGAGCCCGTTGAGCCGATGCCGCTCAAAGCAAATTCGCTCGCCCGCACCAATGTGAACCCGAGGCTTTGCCAGTCACAGTTAATCTGAGCTGGAGATCGCATCGGTTGCGAGCTCGGCCGAACTCAAACGCGAGCTGATACAACTACTGGTTCCTGGCTCGAAACCATCAGCAGAGTGGCGCACAACCACTGGAATGGGCGACTCATATCCTCTGGAGCAAGTGGCCCACTTCACTGGAATACATAGCGTTGCAGTGAGCTGATCGCCCCCTCTAGTTAATGACCCGGGCCGATCCAAGCTGGGCACTCTCACGACCTATTCGTCGTATTTTGTTGAAAATTCGCATTGAAATGTCGCTTTAAGACAAATTTTATTGCCGCCTCATGAAGATTACAGAATTGTAATCTTCCAATCATCTTCAAGTTATCTTCGTCTTGCAAGGATAGTGCTCAGCTTCCCCGAAGGCGCAGAGCGCTGAGGGGGACAATACCTATAAGAACGCCATGGCGGAAAAACTAAATTAATAACTGCCAGTTATAAAAGGAGCAATAAATGCTTAATAAAACCAAACTATCCCTTGCAGTATTTTCGGCGATTGTCAGTGCAGCTCCGCTCA
>JAIERD010000565.1 GCA_019747155.1 Pseudomonadaceae bacterium | reverse complement strand
TGCTTGAGCGTCTGCTGCGGCTAATGCTGTTGGTGGCGAGTGGGGCGCTGAGTTATTTCGCTGTGTTGGCGTTGCTGGGGTTTCGCCTGCGGCACTTTTCGCGGCAGGCGCTGAGCTGATGCCGTCTATCGATTGAGCCGTGCGCGGTACGCTCAATCGCTGTTGTACGGCTGTGCGCCTGTTGTCTGCTGCCGGGTGTGCGTATAATCGTGCACTTTTTAGGCAAGAAGCGTGCTATGCAGCTGGTCCGAGGCCTACACAATTTGCGTCCCGAACATCGGGGCTGCGTTGCCACTATTGGCAACTTCGACGGCGTGCACCGTGGCCATCAGGCCATCTTGGCCCGTTTGCGTGAACGTGCCGCCGAATTAGGCGTGCCCAGCTGCGTGGTGATTTTCGAGCCGCAGCCGCGCGAATTTTTTGCTCCGCAAACTGCACCGGTGCGCCTTAGCCGCCTGCGTGACAAGCTTGAATTGCTTGCGGCAGCCGGGGTTGATCGGGTGTTGTGCCTGGCCTTTAACCGGCGCCTACGTGAATTAAGTGCTGCCGAGTTTGTCCGCCGGGTATTGCTGGAAGGTCTTGGCGTGCAGCATCTGGAGGTCGGTGACGACTTTCGTTTTGGCTGTGATCGCGCCGGTGATTTCGCCTTTTTACAGCAGGCCGGGCAGCAGCACGGCTTTACCGTTGAAGAGGCTTCCACCATTGAGGTGGGTGGCGTACGCGTGAGCAGTACCGGGGTGCGCGATGCCCTCACTGCCGCGGATTTTGCGCGAGTTGAGTCCTTGCTCGGGCGGCCGTTTCAGATTGCCGGGCGGGTCTTGCACGGGCAGAAACTCGGGCGTCAGCTCGGGACGCCAACCGCCAATATCCAGCTCAAGCGCTGCCGCGTGCCGTTGACCGGCGTGTATCTGGTCAGCATCGAGTTGGCTGGCGTGCAGCAACCGGGGGTCGCCAATATTGGTGTGCGGCCATCGGTGAAAAGTGATGGGCAAGCCCATCTAGAGGTGTTTTTGCTCGATTTTGCCGGTGATCTTTACGGCCAGCATTTGAGCGTGACCTTCAAACACAAATTGCGTGATGAACAGCGGTTTGCCTCGCTGGACGCGCTGAAGACAGCGATTGCTGCGGATGTCGCTGCCGCCCGCGCCTACTGGCACCAGCCTCTTGCTGACTAGCCTCTTGAATGATGAGCCTCGACTGACATGACCGATTACAAAGCGACCCTGAACCTGCCCGACACGGCGTTCCCAATGAAGGCCGGTCTGCCCCAGCGCGAACCGCAAATCCTCGAGCGCTGGAATAGCCTTGGGCTCTACCAAAAGCTGCGCGAGCAGGGCCAAGGGCGGCCAAAGTTTGTCCTGCACGACGGCCCTCCGTACGCCAACGGCAGCATTCATATCGGTCATGCGGTCAATAAAATCCTCAAAGACATCATCACCCGCTCCAAGACCTTAGCGGGCTTCGATGCGCCTTACGTGCCGGGCTGGGACTGTCACGGTCTGCCAATTGAGCACAAGGTGGAAGTCACCTTCGGCAAAAATCAGCCGTCTGACCTGACCCGTGAGCGCTGCCGTACCTATGCCGCCGAGCAAGTGGAAGGGCAGAAGGCCGACTTCATTCGCCTGGGCGTGCTGGGCGATTGGGCTAACCCCTACAAGACCATGGACTTTGCCAACGAGGCCGGCGAGATCCGCGCGCTGGCCGAGATGGTCAAGCAAGGCTTTGTGTTCAAAGGCTTG
>JAIERD010000171.1 GCA_019747155.1 Pseudomonadaceae bacterium | reverse complement strand
CTGGCCATGGACTACCGCGTCGGCATCATCATCGAAGGCGACAAGAGCGCCATGCCCGACCCGGCCTGCCAGATCAACAAGCATTACGTCGGCCTCGAATGGCCGCTGCTCTGCCGTGGCCCGCTGGAACTCGGCGCCAAAGCCTGCCGCATCGACAAAAACGGCCTGGGCAAAATCGCCGGCAAACTGGCCACCGAAAAACTCGGCGAGAAAATCGAAGAGAAGCTCGGCGACAAAGTCAGCCCTGAGTTGAAAGACGCGCTGAAAGGCCTGTTCAAGCGATGAATCCCGAGCAGTTTGGCGCCGCGGTACTCACCTGGTACGACCAGCACGGCCGCAAAGACCTGCCCTGGCAACAGGGCATCACGCCTTACCGGGTCTGGGTGTCGGAGATCATGCTGCAGCAAACCCAGGTCAGCACCGTGCTCGGTTACTTCGAGCGGTTTATGGCCGCGCTCCCGAGCGTGCAGGCTCTGGCCGCCGCGCCAACCGATGAAGTGCTGCACCTGTGGACCGGCCTGGGCTACTACACCCGCGCGCGCAACCTGCAAAAAACCGCGCAAATCGTGGTGGCCGAACATGCCGGGGAATTCCCTCCATCAGTTGAACAACTGATCGAGCTGCCCGGTATCGGCCGCTCCACCGCCGGCGCCATCGCCAGCCTGAGCATGGGCCTGCGCGCGCCGATTCTGGATGGCAACGTCAAGCGCGTGCTGGCCCGCTACGCCGCCCAGGAAGGCTATCCGGGCGAGCCGAAAGTCGCCGCACAACTCTGGGCGCTGGCCGAACAACTGACGCCGCCCGCACGGGTCAATCACTACACCCAGGCGATGATGGATCTCGGCGCC
Organism: Pseudomonadaceae bacterium; assembly: GCA_019747155.1. GTDB lineage: Bacteria > Pseudomonadota > Gammaproteobacteria > Pseudomonadales > Pseudomonadaceae > Aquipseudomonas. Next base: position 889 of record JAIERD010000171.1, on the reverse strand, counting down.
ACCCTCTGCACCCGCAGCAAACCCAGCTGCCTGTTGTGCCCGCTGCAAACCGGCTGTCAGGCGCAGATGCTCGGGCTGCAAACCCGCTACCCGATCCCCAAACCGCGCAAACAGCTGCCGCAAAAAACCACCCTGATGCCACTGCTGGCCAATCGCGACGGCGCCATCCTGCTCTATCGCCGCCCGCCCAGCGGCCTGTGGGGCGGCCTGTGGAGCCTGCCCGAACTGCAAAGTGGTGACGAACTAAGCGCCCTCGCCCAACAGCAAGGCCTGAGCCTCGGCCAACAGCAGTCCATGGCGACGCTTAAACACACCTTCAGCCACTTTCAGTTGACCATCGAACCGCGACTGATCCACGTCGAGCATTCCCTCAGCGCCGTGGCCGAGGGCGACTGGCTCTGGTATAACCTCGCCACCCCGCAGCGCCTAGGCCTCGCCGCCCCGGTGAAGAAGCTGCTAAAACGCGCCGCCGAGCAATTAGCAGGCCGTTGAAAAATGTAGCGAGCGACGGCTAGGCAAGGCGAAATAGGCCGAAAAAGCGCAGTTTACGTGTTGTAAATGAGCATTTTGAGGCCGATTTCAACGCGGCATAGCCTAGCGCAGTAGTTTTTCAACGGCCTGCTAACCGCCTGCCAATCAAACACCGGAGAATTGTCATGACCCGCACCGTCATCTGCCGCAAACACAAGCAAGAACTGCCAGGCCTTGAGCGCCCGCCCTATCCAGGCGCCAAAGGCGAAGACATCTTCCAGAACGTCTCCAAGCAAGCCTGGGATGAGTGGCAAAAACACCAAACCATGCTGATCAACGAACGTCGCCTGAACATGATGAACGCCGAGGACCGAAAATTCCTCCAGACCGAGATGGACAAGTTCTTATCCGGCGAAGA
>JAIERD010000326.1 GCA_019747155.1 Pseudomonadaceae bacterium | reverse complement strand
GCCAGTGCAAGCTTCACAACTGGATTAATAACCGCTCATAAGCATCTGTTAATTAATAACTTATTAATAAGCCAAGAGCCGCGCGCAGCAGCCTTCTCGCCGCCTGTTATGCTGCCCGGCTGGTTACTGAGGGTTCACCATGCAGCTCATCGACATTGGCGTCAATCTGACCCACCCAAGCTTTGCCAACCGCTGCGAGGCGGTGCTGCAGCGCGCATTCGAGGCCGGTGTATGCCAATTGGTACTGACCGGCACCAGCCTGCCAGGCAGCGAACAAGCCCTGCAACTGTGCGAGCAATTGGACCCAGAAGCTGCGCGACTGTTCGCCACCGTTGGGGTGCACCCGCATGATGCCGGCAGCTGGAATGCCGATACTGCGCGGCAACTGCACAGCCTGCTCAAACAGCCGCGCTGCCGCGCCGTCGGCGAATGCGGCTTAGACTTTAATCGCGACATCGCCCCGCGCCCACTGCAAGAGAAAGTCCTGGAACAGCAGCTGGCGCTGGCGGTTGAGTTGCAACTGCCGGTGTTTTTACATGAGCGTGACGCCGACCAGCGGCTGCTGGCGATTGTCCGTGAGTTTCGCGATCAACTGCCGGCGGCCGTGGTGCACTGCTTCACCGGGGAAAAGCGCGCCCTGTTTAACTACCTCGATCTCGATTTACACATTGGCATCACCGGCTGGGTCTGCGACGAACGTCGTGGCAGCCACCTGCATCCGCTGCTGCGCGAGATCCCCAGCAGCCGCTTGATGCTCGAAAGCGATGCGCCCTATCTATTGCCCCGCAGCCTGCGGCCAAAACCCAAGGGCGGCCAAAATGAGCCGGCCTATTTGCCCGAGGTGCTGCGCGAAGTCGCCCTGCACCGCGAAGTCAGCCTTGAGTTACTGGCCGAACAAACCACAGCCTGCGCCAGATTATTTTTCAAACTGCCGAGCATCGACGCGGCTATTAGTGATCGCGACTAAAGCCGGCCCTTGCACAGCCGTTAACCTCAGCGTGCCGCCATTGATATCCGTCAACAACCCAAGTTGCACGATGTAGAACAATGGCGGCACTTTGCCAGTTGGCAGTCTTATTCACGGATCAAACAAAGGATCATCATGGCCACCTGGTTGAGTGATTTGTCGCTGAAGTACAAGTTTTGGGCAGTCAATGCCGTGGCCTGCGTCACCCTGTTGCTACTGGTGCTGTATGCCATGCACATTGACCAGCAAGCCGCCAGCAACGCGGCGCAACAGACTGCCGAGGCGCAAGCGCAAGTACTCAAGGCCTGGCCGGCCGAGCAACCCCTACCCAAAGCCGCCAACCTGCTCAGCTTTGCCAGCGGTGAACGTCCTGTATTAGCCGGCGTGGACACCGCGCAGTTGGCCCGCGCCCAGGGCTGGGTCGAGTTGAATGCACGGGTCAACGGTCCTGCCGAACTGCTGATCGGCGCTGTGGTTATTAACCTTGGCAGTAATCAGAAGCTCGCCCTGCTGGCCTATGCGCCAAGCTTTGTGCAGGTATTTCGCCAACAGGCCGTCAGCTATGCCTGGGTGGTGTGCATCTTGATGCTGGTGTTGATGGCCTCCTCGCAGCTGTTGATTCGCTTTCTTTTGGCGCAACTCAACAACCTCAAAGACATGATGTTGCAAGTGGCCAAAAGTGGCGATTTAACCAAGCGGATGTCTAGGGTCAGCGCCGATGAAGTGGGCCAAATGGCCAGTGCCTTTAATGCAATGCAAAGCAGTTTTCA
>JAIERD010000159.1 GCA_019747155.1 Pseudomonadaceae bacterium | reverse complement strand
AACCTTAACGGCCAGGGCGCGCACTTCGCCGTTGTCCAGCACTTTGCCGGTACCAACAGCCAGGATTTCACCACGGTTCGGCTTTTCGGCAGCAGAACCCGGCAGCACGATGCCGCCTGCGGTTTTCGATTCTTCTTCGCTGCGACGGATTACGACGCGGTCATGCAGAGGACGAAGCTTCATTGTCGACTATCTCCCAAGTAAGGTGGTTTAAAGCCGCCGGCCACATGCCGGCTGGTTAATGCATCCGGCGTTGCCGGTTGCGCGCAGCGAGCTGCACGCAGAAGACTGAGTGTCGTTGCCAACACAAACCTTGCGGTGACAACTACATAAGGGCATCGCCCGGTATTTCAAGGATGAAGCTAAAAATACTTCAGGAATCACGGTGCTCAAACTCGCCTTCAATCACGTTCGGCGGGCGTTGCCCGGAGCGTGCTTGCAGGTCGTCGGCAAACGCACGCTGACGCAGTGCTTGCTCGGCGGCACGCTGGCGCAACTTGTTCACCAGTAAGCGGCGGGTAAAGGGCAACAAACAGAACAGGCCAAAAATATCGCTGATAAACCCTGGCAACAGCAGCAAACCGCCACCCACCGCAATCAGCAAACCCTCGAACACTTCCTGCTCGGGCAACTCGCCACGGGCCAAGCGCTCACGGGCACGCAACGCCGTGGCAATCCCGGCGATACGCAGCAGTACGCTGCCCAACAGCACCCCGGCAATAATCAGCAGCAACGCGGGGAAAAACCCAATCGCCGCCTGCACCTGAGTGAAGACATACAGTTCCAGTACCGGAAACAGCAAAAACAGCAGCAAAAAAACGCGCATCAAAACCATCCTTAAACGGAAGCAGGGCTTCCTGAAGTTAATAAATGCTGTCGCCAGACAACAAATTCAAGCTGGCAAGGCTCCATCGGTCGGCCAAACCTCGGCCCGCGCCAACGCCACCAAGGCCTGACGCACCTCAATTGGGCTGCTGCAAGGCTGCGCGAAGGCCAACCAATGCAGCACCACACCGATGCGCAGGTGCATGCCTTCACTGTCGAGCCCGACCAGCTGCGCGGCTGGCTCCATGGGCAGGCCGTTGAGCGCCACATAGTGGGCGATGGCTGCGGCATGGTCGGCATTCATATGCGCCAGCATGCTCTGCTCTTGTCCACCGGCAAAGGGATTGGCCAGCGCCACGTCATCGAGCCAATGAATCGCGCCAAAGCCACCGATATAGCGCCAGCGCACCGGCGCAAGCACCCAGAAATCAAAATCATGGGCCTGGTGATAGTTTTGCGCACTGGGAAAGAAACGGTAATAGCGCGCGGCCGCCGCCGCTATTTCAGCTTCATCCTTCAGTTGCCTGGCCTCGGCCAGCAGGGTCAAGCGGCCTGCGGCCTGCACATCCGCAACGCCACGCTCACCGACCAGCAACGAGCACTTGGGCTGCATCTGCAGGTTATGGGTGTGTTGGGCAATCCGGCTAATCAGCAGCAGCGGCCGCCCCTGGTCGTCGAGGCAATAAGGCACCACTGATCCGAATGGAAAGCCCGGCATAACTTTTGAATGGGTAGAAAGCACTGCTTGGTATTCCTTGAGCAGCAATTCTCGGGCATGCTTTATCGTCTTAACGCTCAACTTGTGACTCCTCGTACAGAATTCGTCATAAACGGACAGGCGCTCAGCACTCAGGTCCTGCGGCACCAACGGGGCAATTAGCTTTATCCATTGGGGGACCAACCTATG
>JAIERD010000435.1 GCA_019747155.1 Pseudomonadaceae bacterium | reverse complement strand
CCGCCCATTTGCTCGATCAAACGCTTGGAAATAACCAAGCCTAAACCGGTGCCACCCGATTGCCGGGCGAGTGAGTTGTCGGCCTGACTAAAGGCCTGAAACAGTGTGCGCAGGTCGTCATCGGACAAGCCAATGCCGCTGTCTTGCACGCTGATGCGCAGTTGCACGTCCTCGTCGGTTTCATCGACAAGCATCGCCCGGGCAATAATAGTGCCCTCGCGGGTGAACTTAATCGCGTTGCTGGCCAGGTTGGTGAGGATTTGCTTGAGCCGCTGCGGGTCACCGATCAGGGTCATCGGCGTGTCGCGATAGACCAGGCTGAGCAGCTCCAAGTGCTTGGCGTGGGCGGTTGGGGCGAGCAGGGTGAGGGTGTCTTGCAGCAGGTCGCGCAAGTTGAACGGGATGTTTTCCAGTACCAGCTTGCCGGCCTCGATTTTAGAAAAGTCGAGGATTTCATTAATGATCACCATCAGCGTATCGGCGGACTGGCTGATGGTGTCTAGGTAGTCTTGCTGGCGTGGGCTTAGATCACTCTTTTGCAATAGATTGGTAAAGCCAATAATACCGTTCAGTGGGGTGCGGATTTCGTGGCTCATATTGGCGAGAAATTCCGACTTCATTCGGCTGTTTTCCAAGGCCTCTTTGCGTGAGATGCCCAGCTCGATGTTCTGGATTTCGATGGTTTCCAGATTTTGCCGTACGTCCTCGGTGGCTTGCTCGATGCTGTGTTGCAGTTCTTCTTGGGCATTTTGCAAGGCTTCGGCCATGCGATTAATGCCCGCCGCCAATTGGTCTAATTCATGGCTGCCCAGCGGTTCGAGACGGGTTTCGAGGTGGCCATCTTTGAGTCTGGCGACGCCTTGTTTAACTTTATCCAATGGGTCGTTGATCGCCCGGCTAATGCGTGCCGCCATCAGGCCGCTGACCAAGAGCGCGGCTAACACCAGCAGTAAGCTGCCGAATAAACTCCGATAGCCATGCAGCAAGGTGCCGTCGTGGGACATCTCCAGCTCTATCCAGCCCAGCGCTTGTTTGCTGTCGTTGGCTGCTTGCGTGTTGCTGCTGGCCGAGCCGTGGGCATATACCGGCAATAAGAAGCGACTGGCCGAATGATTGCTCAGCACGCTGAGTAGCGGGCTGTTGCTGGGCGCCGGGTTGAGCATGCTGGGGCCGGCATGGGCGCGCAGTTGGCGCTGGGCGTCGAGAATACGTACCGAGCGCACATCGGTTTGCTCAAGGGCTTGGTCAGCGATTAGCGCCAGTTCGGACGGCTGATTTTGCGTCAGCGCAGGCATCGCCTGCATCGCCAGTTGGGTGCTGATCATTTGCCCGCGCTGGAGCAACTGCGCCTGCAAATCGCTTAATTGGGTCCAGGTGAAATAACCGCCCAGCGCCAAGGCTAAGACGCTGCTGGGCAGTAATGACAGCAGTAATACGCGGCTTTTAAGGCCTAGGTCCTTGAACACCAGTGGCTCCTTGATCGGTCTGTGCGGTTTAACCAGTTGTGCCCGCAGTGTAACCCTAGCTATTGCAGGCGACACAGCGACAAACAAACTGCTGAGCGCTGGTGATAGGGCGCGTGACGGTTTGCCGTTATCATGGGGGTCTATTTTTACTGTGCGGATTACTTTGCGCCATGACCTTGTTGCTTGCCGATAGCCCGTTCCCAACCATTGCCGAGTGCATCGGCCAGACCCCGCTGGTGCGCCTGCAGCGCTTGCCGGGCG
>JAIERD010000248.1 GCA_019747155.1 Pseudomonadaceae bacterium | reverse complement strand
ACGCCGGGGCGTAAGCCTGGTAGGGCCGCCACGGTGGCGCTCTGGTTGCCCTGGTAGCTGTCGAACAGTTCTGCCGGCAGTTGCAACGGGGCGCGTGCGCCCCAGAAACTGTCGGCCCAGCTGCCCACGAACACTTCCCCGTCGCCCTGCTGTTGCCAGATGAAGTCGGGGATGTTGAACACGCGGGCGAGGCTGTCCATGGCCTGATAGCCGGCGGCCAGGCTGTAGAAGAAAGGCGCCTTGACCTTTGCATAGGCTTGGTCTGGCACACGAAAGCGCAGGCCCGTGCGGGCGCTGATCTCGGCCAGCACCTGGTGCAGATCCACATGCCGCAGGTTCATTGGCAGCGGCAGAGCCAGCACGCTGGTCAGCTCACGGCAGAACAGCACCTGCTGTTGGCTGTTGGCGGCGGTGCAGCGTTCCACATGGCCGATGAAGTGCCGTTGCAGGGCGCGCTCGTTGTAGCCCAGATCGAGCATCACCACGCCGCGCACCTGGGCGTCGGCCTTAATGGTGAAGCTGGCCCGGCCGGGGCTGCGCAAGTCGAGGCGCACCTCGTCTTTCACTAAGGGGTAGGGTTTGCCTGCGATGGTCAGCACCTTGTGCAGCTTCATCCTAGGGATTCATCCAGGCGTTTCAGTACAGACTCAAAACCGGTCAGTTCCGCCGCCGGCGCGGCTGTCTCGTCGGTTGCTGCCGGGGCCGCCACGGCTTGGCCGGGGGCCGACTGTTGCTTGACCGGGTTGCTTGGTCGGCGGGTTTCCACGCGCTCAGCGGTAGATAGTTTTTCGGCCAGGGTGAACTGCACGCGCCAGGCCGCCAGGCTGTCATCCTCGCGGGCGCTCAGGTTGTCACTGAACTCCACCTGCCGAATGCCAAAGGCTTCGGCGGTGTCGTGAACGATTCGATAGGTCTGCCGCTGGCCGCCAGCGGCTGTTGCTTCGGCCCAGCTCATCAGCTGCGCCAGGTTGGCGCGGTCGCGATAGGGAATCATCAGCGAAACGGTCAGCGACTTGGGCTTGAAGCCCTTGTGCGCTTTGGTCGTGTTGCTGGTCTGCCCCGACATATCTTCGGATTCAATGCGCAGGTTTGCCGTTACTTTCAGACCCTTGCCGCGCACCTTCTGGCCATCCAGTAGCAGGGTCATAGGCCCACCAGTTCACGCACAAAGCTCAGTCCTTCGAGCGTGCCGACCAGCACCACGCCGGCACTTAGCACCCATTCATGGCCGGGCGCCTCGCCCTCCAGCAAGGCTGTGCGCAGTTGGAAGGGGTCACCTGGACCGATCAAACGGGCGCGCATGCTGTTGTCCGCAGAGCCGCCGGCCAGCAGTGCTTGCAGCTCGGTCAACTGTTGATCACGCCCGTGTTGCTGGGCGGCCTTGCGGGTGGCCAGTGCGGCCAGATCACCCAGGGGCGAGCTGTCGGCCGCGTAGCTCTCCAGCACGGCCAGCTGGCCAGCCATGGACTGTTTCGCGGCCTTGGTCACGGTGCAGCGCTCCAGCGGCAGGGTTTGCCAGCGGGGCAGGGGGCCGGCACTGGGCATTTCCCACTTTTCCGTCTCAAGGCGCGACAAGTGCCGGGCGCGGCGCTCGGTGCGCACCAGGTCCGGTACTGGCAGCAGGGCATTGAAGCGCGCCAAGGTATCGGCCAGTTGGTCAAAACGGGTGGCCAAAAATAACAGCGACAGGGCGTACTGCGGCCCGGTCGGGCGCCCGCTG
>JAIERD010000162.1 GCA_019747155.1 Pseudomonadaceae bacterium | reverse complement strand
TTACTGGCAAACCACAGGCGTTGGCGTTCGACCCGTGGGTTGATGCCGATTTCATCTTGTAGTTGATAGCCACTGCGGATCCGTTGCCAAACGTCAGTTGGCAATTCCGGCTTGGCGGTTTCGCTCCAATTGATCGGGTGTTTAAGGGCCAGACGGTCGCTGTCGGCTTGTGGGTCAACTGGATGATTACCCTGCGTCTGGCAGCCGGCCAAGGTCAGGGCGATGCACACACAGAGTGTCCGCCCGCTACGTGCTAATGCCTTTGGGTCGATGGTTTTGCGCGTCGAGCTGGGCATTAGCAGGGGGGTGATCCAGGCGAAAAGTGTGGCGATTCTAGGAATCACCTCGGGGATGGTCAAGTTATCCTGGTTGGCGCGGGGTGAGTTGCGCGGAGTCAAAATTGGTTTTTCCACGCCCGCAAGCTGGTAAAAACCGCCTCTGCGTTGGCGTGCTGGCAATTGTCCCGCTGGTCGATTTGTTGTTTAACGGCGCTTTCATGGCAGCGTAAAAACGGGTTGGTAGCATGCTCCAGCGCTAGGGTCGAGGGCAGCGTAATCTGTCCCTCGCCGCGCAAGGCGGTGACGCTGGCCAAGCGTTGGGCAATCTCGGGGTTGTGCGGCTCAACGGCCTGGGCAAAGCGCAGGTTACTCAGGGTGTATTCATGGGTGCAGTAAATTAAGGTGTTGCTCGGCAGCTGCGCCAACCGCTGCAGAGAATGGTGCATTTGCGCCGGTGTGCCTTCAAACAATCGACCACAACCGCCGGCAAACAAGGTGTCGCCACAAAACAGCAGCGGCTCCTCGGCCGCATGGTAATAGGCGATATGGCCAAGGGTATGGCCGGGGACTTCGAGCACTTTAAAGTCGAGGCCGAGCACCTCAATGCTATCGCCCTCAATCAGGGCTAGATCGCGCCCTGGAATATTTTCTTTGGCTGGGCCAAGCACGCGGGCGCCAGAATGAGCTTTTAATTGCAGCACACCGCCAATGTGGTCGGGGTGATGGTGCGTGATTAAAATATCGGTTAATTGCCAGCCGGGATGCGCCGCCAACCAGGCCAGAACCGGCGCAGCATCACCGGGATCAACTACGGCGCAGCGTTTGCGCAGTGGCTCTTGCAGCAGCCACAGGTAGTTGTCGGTAAAGGCGGGCAGAGCATCGATTACGATCATGGCCAGGTTCGCTAAGCTTAAGTTAATGGCGCATCTTAGGCCTAAGCATGATGCCGGGCTATGCCTTGCACGCGGCAACCTTGCTTAAGGAGAGGAACATGTTCGAGCAGCCGTTCGCCCAAGCAGATATTGACTGGTTAGAGTTGCAGGACCAAGCGCGGCACTGGCTGGCCGGCCCGCTGGGGCAATTGCTGTTGGCCGATCAGCAGCGCTTGCTGGAAACCGAGTTGGCGCGTTTCTTTGGCGGTTATTTGGTGCATTACGGGCCTGAGATTGCCGCTTTACCGAGTGCCACGCAGATCCAGCGCAGCGTACGGCTTGGCGCGCCGTTTAGCGGAGTCGAGATTGCCTGCGAGGAGCAAGCCTGGCCATTGAGTGAGCATGCGGCCGATGTGGTGGTGCTGCAACACGGGTTGGACTTCAGCCTTTCCCCCCACGGCCTGTTGCGCGAGGCGGCTCGCAGTGTGCGTCCCGGCGGACACTTGCTAATCGTCGGAATTAATCCCTGGAGCAGCTGGGGCTTACGCCATTTACTCGCCCGC
>JAIERD010000106.1 GCA_019747155.1 Pseudomonadaceae bacterium | reverse complement strand
ATGCTTGAAGTGGTAGCGCAAGCCGCAGTGGCGCGGGGTCTAAGCAATCTGCGCACCGTGCAGGGCGCCGCCGAGTGTTTGCCGTTTGCCGATGGCGAATTTGATTTTGTCTTTAGTCGTTATTCGGCGCATCACTGGAGCGACTTGGGGCTGGCCTTGCGTGAGGCGCGGCGGGTGTTAAAACCCGGCGGCGTGGCGACCTTTATTGATGTGATGTCGCCGGGCACGCCGCTACTGGATACCCATCTGCAAACGGTGGAAGTGCTGCGCGACAGCAGTCATGTGCGCGACTATTCCTGCGCCGAGTGGCTGCGTCAGGTTAGCGAAGCGGGTTTGCAGGTGCGCAGTCATACGCGCCAGCGCTTGCACATCGATTTTGCGTCTTGGGTTGAGCGGATGCGCACGCCGGTGGTGTTTTGTGCGGCGATTTTGGCCTTGCAGGCGGCGGTGGGCGATGAGGTTCGCGAGTATTTTGCGGTGACCAGCGATGGCTCCTTTAGCTTCGATGTATTGGTACTTTGGGCCGAGCGTTGAGCGGCTGTTCTAAAACGAATTGATTGAGAGTGACCTAATGAGCAAGCAGATTCTGATTCTCCCCGGCGACGGTATCGGTCCGGAAATCATGGCCGAAGCGGTCAAGGTGCTGCAGCTGGCGAACGACAAGTACAGTCTGGGTTTTGAGCTGTCTTTCGACGAGCTGGGCGGCGCCGCCTACGAGAAATACGGCGTGCCGCTGGCCGATGAGACCCTTGAGCGCGCCCGCGCCGCCGATGCAATTCTGCTCGGTGCGGTCGGTGGCCCGCAGTGGGACAAAATCGAGCCAGCCCTGCGCCCGGAACGCGGCCTGCTGAAAATCCGTTCGCAACTGGGCTTGTTCGCCAATCTGCGGCCGGCGATTCTCTACCCGCAACTGGCCGATGCGTCGTCGCTGAAACCTGAAGTGGTGTCGGGGCTGGATATCCTTATCGTCCGTGAGCTGACCGGTGGCATTTACTTCGGCCAGCCGCGTGAAACCCTGGTTCTGGAAGATGGCCAGCGCATGGCCTACGACACCCTGCCGTACAGCGAAAGCGAAATCAGCCGGATCGCCCGGGTCGGCTTCGACATGGCGCGGGTGCGTGGCAAAAAACTTTGCTCGGTGGACAAGGCCAACGTGTTGGCCTCCAGCCAGTTGTGGCGCACCGTGGTAATGGAAGTGGCCAAGGATTATCCGGACGTCGAACTCAGCCATATGTACGTCGACAACGCCGCCATGCAGTTGGTGCGTGCGCCTAAGCAGTTCGATGTAATGGTGACCGACAACCTGTTCGGCGATATCTTGTCTGATGAGGCGTCGATGCTCACCGGATCTATCGGTATGCTGCCATCGGCCTCTTTGGATGCCAATAACAAAGGCATGTACGAGCCGTGCCACGGCTCGGCGCCGGATATCGCCGGGCAGGGCATTGCTAACCCGCTGGCGACCATTCTGTCGGTGTCGATGCTGCTGCGTTACAGCTTCAATCTGCACGAAGCCGCAACTGCTATCGAACAAGCGGTGAGCCTGGTGCTCGATCAAGGTCTGCGTACCGGCGATATTTTTTCGCCGGGCATGACCAAGGTGGGCACCGCGGCAATGGGCGATGCGGTAGTCGCGGCCCTGCGCGGTTTGTGATGTGTAATCTGTGATTTTTCGCCGCGCAGCCAAGGCTGCGCG
>JAIERD010000361.1 GCA_019747155.1 Pseudomonadaceae bacterium | reverse complement strand
AGCGATGACAAAACCGTCGCGGGTGGCGTCATAAGCGCGTGAGGCCGTTTCTGGAGTGTCGTTGTACTTGCTCGACAGGGCGCCCATGGCGTCAAACAAGAAGCTTTGGCTCCAATGCTCTTCTTCACCGCCGCCGGCAAACACTATGTCTTGCTTGCCGAGCTGGATCAGCTCCATTGCGTGACCGATGCAGTGGGCGCTGGTAGCGCAGGCCGAGGAGATCGAATAGTTGACGCCTTTGATCTTGAACGGTGTCGCCAGGCAGGCCGAAACGGTGCTGCTCATGGTGCGCGGTACACGATAAGGGCCAACGCGCTTGACGCCTTTTTCGCGCAGGATGTCCAGGGCTTCCATCTGGTTGACCGTCGAAGCACCACCGGAGCCGGCGACCAGGCCGATACGCGGATTGGACACTTCTTCAGCCGTCAGGCCGGCATCCTTGACTGCTTGCTCCATCGCCAAATAGGCGAAAGCTGCTGCGTCGCCCATAAAGCGATAAACCTTGCGGTCAATCAGTGCTTCTAGATCAAGTTTGACCGAGCCGGAAACTTGGCTGCGCAGGCCCATCTCGGCATAGGCCGGGTTGAAGCTAATGCCCGAACGGCCGGCACGCAGGCTGGCGGAAACGGTGTCTTTATCGGTGCCCAAGCACGAAACAATGCCCAGCCCGGTGATCACGACGCGACGCATGCGGTTGTCCTTTAAAAGCTGTCAGTAGAGGTAAACAGGCCAACGCGTAAGCCTTCGGCACTGTAAATTTCGCGGCCATCAACGCTCACGGTACCATCGGCAATAGCCAAGACCAGAGAGCGGTTGATGGTGCGTTTAATGTGGATGTTGTAGGTGACTTTCTTGGCAGTTGGCAGTACTTGGCCAAAGAATTTTACTTCGCCTGAACCGAGTGCGCGACCGCGTCCAGGACAACCTTGCCAGCCGAGGTGAAAGCCCACCAGCTGCCACATGGCATCGAGGCCTAAGCAGCCTGGCATGACCGGGTCACCTTCAAAGTGGCAGGCAAAAAACCACAGGTCTGGATTGATATCCAGCTCGGCAACCAACTCGCCTTTGCCGTACTTACCGCCGGTTTCGCTGATATGAGTGATGCGATCAACCATCAGCATATTGGGGGCGGGCAGTTGTGCGTTACCTGGGCCGAACAACTCGCCACGGCTGCAGCGCAGTAGATCTTCCCGAGTGAAGGCGTTTGCTTTGGTCATGCGAGCTCCTGGAAATCCCTGTGCACCAGGGCTTGAAAAGTTGTAGTTGCCAGCCAATTGCACAAGGCTTGTGCTGGCAGGCTAGTCGTAGACTGTTGCGATAGGATGAAAGTCACAGTGCGCGAACAGTTGTGCGCTCAAAACGCTGCATTTTGTACTAAGGCGCGGAGCGAAATACCGGCCTGGGACAACTCCTTGTCACTTTATCATTCTTGCTCGGGTGTTAAAGCAGCGTTGGCCAGCCAGCGTTGCAGTATTCGCTGCAGATCGACGCGTTTAAAGGGTTTAGCCAGATAATCATTCATGCCGGCCGCCAAGCAAGCCTCGCGATCGCCCTGCAGAGCGTTGGCGGTCAGGGCGATGATCGGCGTTTGCACTCGGTTGGGCAGTAGGCGAATCTGCCGCGTGGCTTCGTAGCCATCCATTATCGGCAGGCGGCAATCCATCAAGATGGCCGAGTACTCAAAATTGGCGGCCT
>JAIERD010000401.1 GCA_019747155.1 Pseudomonadaceae bacterium | reverse complement strand
ATACTAAGTTGCTGCGCGCGCTGGCCGCGTCTTCGGGCGCTAGCGCCAGAGCGGCGGCTGGTTCGGCGTCGTCGTCAGTGGTCGGCGGGAAGCTGGCATAGGTGGCTAGGCGTGCCAGCGAGTAAGCCGCCCAGGTGCTGCGTAATGGCCGTTGGGCCGCCGGCAAGGCCAGCAGGCGCTGAAAATACTCGGCTGCTAGGGCGTCTTCACCTTGGGCAAAGGCCACTGCGCCGGCGGTATACAGGCGCAGTTCTGCCGGTAAAGCGGCGCCTTGTCGCTCGGCTTGGTGGGCGTCGGTGAGTTGCCGCAGTTGGCCGATTAACGCGGCCTGCTCGGCCGGCAGCTGACTTTGTTCGACGTGCTCGCGTACCTCGAGGTTGTCGTGAAAACGATCGGCCCAATACTCGACGTCAACTTTTATCACCGCTGGGCTGGCGGCAGAAACGGGGTTACTCGGGGCGAGGTTGGCGGGTGCGAGGCGGCTGAGCTCGAAGGCAAAGTTGCTCTCGGGCAGCTCATTTAAACTCTGCGCGCGGTCGCTTAATAAGCGCATCGGAAAATCCGGGCCGCAGGCTTGCGCCGGCACTAAGGGCAAACACAGGCCTAGGCTCAGACCGAGCAACGGACGACGCCAGTTAGAGGTTGGCACGTAAAACTCCTTGATTAATCTGTGCGCAGCGCGCCCAGCCAAGCGCCAATTGTTGCCCGGCAGCCAGTTGCCCGGCAGCTTGGCGTTGCCAGATTAAGCGGTTGCCGCGCTGTTGCAAGCGATAGCCGCCAACCGCGTCGGCGCCGTCACAGTGCTCGGCGGTTACTGCGATCTGCTCGGGCAAGGCGGCACTTAGATTGCCGTTATTGTGCAGGCTCAGTTCGCTGAGCTGGCCTGCCTGTTCAATTGTCAGCTGCAACTCGGCGTGCAGCGGCTGAGCGCTGGCCACTGCCAGCAAAGTGCGTAGCGGCCAGGCGCGGCGATCGCCGGCCAGTGGCAAACGAAACCAAACCAGCCCGGCCAGTTGCGCCGGCGGCGCCTGTTGCAGGGTATGGATCAGCTCGGCGACTTGCTGCGGTTCGGCTTGCAGTTCGCGGCGTGGCGCGCGGCTGTTTAACGGCGCCTCGCTCTCAACCAGTGGCTCACCACTCGGGCTGTCGAGCAGCGCCACGCCATAGGCCGGCAGGGCCAGATAGAAGGGTTTCGGGCTGCGCTTGGCATAGGCCCGCGCCCATTGCTCGGCGGTTTGCGGGTTGAACAGCCCATGGGCGGGTTTGCTCACCGCATGCACTTGCAGCACCGAACTGTCGACGCTGGCCAGCAGGTTTTCCAGTTGCGGGCTGGTCAGCCAAGCGGGCAGGGCGGTGATGCTGAGCTTGAGTTGCGTCGGTAATGCTTGGCGCAGTTTGCTCAGCAACTCAGCATAGGCGGGCAGGCGAGCGGTGGCGCAGTCGTGATCCAACTCCAGCCCAGTCACGGTTATCCCGGCGGCCTGCCAGTCAGCCAGCATTTGCTGGATATGTTTACCTATGGTGTCGCCATCCAGTTGCGCCAGTTGGCCATCCAAACGCACCACGGCAATCACCGGCCGGCCATCGGCCTTGAGCATGGCCGGGTCGATGCGCGCGCGCGTCCAGCCCTCTTGCGGGTGTGCTTGCAGGGCCAATACGCGCAACGTGGAAAACTCCGCCCGGCT
>JAIERD010000223.1 GCA_019747155.1 Pseudomonadaceae bacterium | reverse complement strand
CCGATCACATTGCCAGCCGCGCCGCCGACAAGGGGGTCATTTCCAGACTTCTGGAAGATGCAGCAACCGCCGAAGCATGCCTTAACCACGCTGAAAACATCGGTGATTCGATGGCCAATATCATCGCCCTGCAGTCCGCGCAGATCTCCGAGATAGAGGCTTTGCTGGTGCAGTCGGCTGAGTGGATGCGGATTACCTCCAGTCTGCTTGACCTCATCGGCACGCCAAGCCTTTGTGACCGTATTGAAAATGCGATGGCGTCGGGCCTGGCCCTGCACCAGCAGATTGCGGCGCTGCTGGCGCCTAAAGGCCAAGTGGCGGATGCACCGATTACCGGCGCCGGCCAGGAGCAGAACTGATGCTTGGCATAGTGAAACGATGGGCCAATTACCTGAAGTCGACAGTTCCGGACGCCGGTACCGGGATGATGACCCACCAGACCCATGGCCACCCTTTCGAGGTCTACCCCTGCCCACAGCACGCCCGAGTTGATTGCGGGATGTGCGGCGGCAGTGGTTTCCGGGCGGTCTGCAACAAGACTGCCTGCCACGAAGATGGCTGTCAGGACGGGAGCTGCGCCCGCTCCAAGGCTGACTACCAGAAACAGGAAACCAACAAGGCCAAAGGCCGATAGCCATCTGCGCGCTACGCCTTTAACCGGCGCCGGTTCTGGCACGCGATCGGCCCCAACATACTGGGGCCATTCTAACCAGCACCAGCCGGACGCCCGCCAATGATCACCCGAGCCATCCTCAACGCCCGAATCAACACCGCCTTGACCCAGGCCGGCGCCAGCCAGTTCACCGTCGATGAAATCGACCCTGAAGCCGGCGGCGGGACGCGGCTGCTGCTCAGCACCCGTGACAGCGGCGATATCGGCGAAGGTCTCCCCGGCCGCGCCGATGTCGATGCCGCTTACCGGGCTGTTCCTGCACTTACTGCGGCGTTCCCTGGTGGCACTGCCAGCCTTGAGGCTGTCGATGAGTGGGTCCATATCGATCTGCTGATCACTGACGACGTGGCGCCGGCCTAGATCAGCTGCCAGAACTCTCCCTACCTGCCCGGCGAAGGGATATACTTCAAATGACGATAATTTATCCGTCAATTGACGAGGCACGCTATGAGCACGTCCAGTAACAGCAATGACACTGGTCCTGAGGCCGCTAAACAGCCTATAACCGGCGCCGTGCGTACGAGCAAAACCAAGACTGATTCGAACATCGAGGTTGAGGCTGGGTTGTACATCGAACAGACCAAGCCTGGCGCCAAACCCAAGTACCATGTGATCCGTGCGGGTGCTAAACGCCCGGTACTTCACCCTGCTCGCGATCCGGCGGCAACCTTCTGGCATTTTGCCGTAGATATCTCCAGCGCTGGCGAAAGCACACGGCTGGACGCGATCCGCATCGGCTATGAGCCGGACCTTGTCTTCGCTGTGCGAGCGGCGCTGAGCATGAGTGTTGAGACGACTGAGTCTTTCTTCAATCTGTCGATGTCGACCCTGGAGCGCCGATTGCGCACCAAGGAGCGTTTGGGCATGGTCGCGTCCGAACGGCTGGACCGTGTCGCATTGATCGCGAAGCTGGCCGAGGACGTGTTTGAAGATAAGGCCAAGGCGACTGAATGGCTGTCGAGACCCAACATGGCCCTTGGTGATCAGCTGCCGGTGCATCTGTGCGAAAC
>JAIERD010000562.1 GCA_019747155.1 Pseudomonadaceae bacterium | reverse complement strand
ACCCACCTTGGCCTGGAAAACGGCCACGCAGCGCGCGACATTCGTGAACTGCGCGATCTGCTGGAGGCTTGGCGTGATGCCCGCCGCACGGCTTGGCAGACCACCGTCAAAGTCATCACCACAGGCATCTTGGCCGCGCTGCTGGTCGGTGCCGCCATCAAGTTGAAACTAATGGGAGGCCAGCAATGATCGAGACACTGCTTGGTGGCCTCCTCGGCGGGGCATTCCGTCTCGCACCTGAAATCCTCAAATGGCTCGACCGCAAAGGCGAGCGCGGCCACGAACTGGCGATGCAGGACAAGGCGCTGGAGTTCGAGAAACTGCGTGGCGTGCAACGGATGTCGGAAATCGGCGCGGGAGCCGATGCCGCGTGGAACGTCGGAGCCATTGAAACCCTACGCGAAGCCGTGCGCACGCAGGGCGAAAAAACCGGCGTGCGCTGGGCCGACGCCTTGTCGTGCAGCGTGCGCCCGGTCATCACCTACTGGTTTATGGCCTTGTACTGCGCCGCCAAGACGGCCGCATTCGCGGCTGCAGTGACGGCTGGCGCTGGCTGGGGCACGGCCATCCTGCATGCCTGGACGGAGGCCGATCAGGCGCTGTGGGCCGGGGTGCTAAATTTTTGGTTCCTTGGCCGCGTCTTTGATCGTGTACGGCCGTGATCGCAGTGCCGAAAACGGCCATGGGGTTGGCCAAGCGCTTCGAGGGGTTCGAACGCAAAGTCAGGCGTGGCGTCGAGATCACCGCTGTTCCGTACATCTGCCCGGCAGGTTTCTGGACGATTGGCTACGGCCACCTCTGCGACCCCAAGCACCCGCCGATCACGGAGGCAGAAGCCGAGGTGTATCTGGCGCGCGACCTGCAATCGGCGCTTGCCGCGACGCTGCGCTACTGCCCAGTGTTGGCCACCGAGCCCGAGAGTCGGCTCGCGGCCATCGTGGATTTCACTTTCAACCTCGGGGCTGGGCGGCTGCAGACGTCGACGCTACGGCGGCGAGTGAACCAGCGAGACTGGATCGCTGCTGGGCAGGAACTGCGGCGGTGGGTCTATGGCGGCGGGAAGGTACTGCCGGGGCTGGTGGCACGGCGAGAAGCTGAAATTGCGCTGGTGTCCACGTAAAGAGAAGACGTGCACCGCCCGGACTGAGCCGCACCACAGCATTCAATCACATCAAACCGAACCCAATCATGCCAAATCCGATCTATTCGGATTTACTGCGAGCATAATCTATGCAATCATTAGCATGCTGCCCTTATTCCGACTTTTGATGGAAACCCCTGCCATGTCAGATCGCTGGTTGTCGGTCGAAGAGATCGCCGAGTACCTCGGCGTGAGCAAGGACACCGTTTATGCCTGGATCAGTAAACGGAATATGCCTGCTCACCGAATCGGTCGACTTTGGAAGTTCAAGTCTGAGGAAGTCGATGAGTGGGTGCGCTCTGGTGGAGCAGCAGAAAACGAAGGTCGAGGCAAAGAATGATTGACTTGCTATCGACGGGTTTCGACCGCCTCATCCTGCGGTCGAAACGAAAAGAGGATTGTTGAAATGACGAAAATTTCTTGTGTTGATTTGTTCTGTGGAGCTGGCGGGCTGACGCATGGCTTCGTGCTCGAAGGCGTGCCAGTCGTTGCGGGCATCGACATGGACCCCGCCTGCCGTTTTCCTTATGAGGC
>JAIERD010000012.1 GCA_019747155.1 Pseudomonadaceae bacterium | reverse complement strand
GCTGCCGACCAGCAGCACCACTGTGGCGAAAAACAGCGTGGCGCGGGTGGCTTGTGAGGTGATGTCGAAACCGAGAATGGTGCGGAAGTTGGTAAAGCCGTTGTTGCCGCCAAAGCCGGTTTCGTTACGGAAAAACAGCAGCATGCCGGCGAAGGTCAGCGCCTGGGTCATGATCGAGAAGTACACACCTTTGATCCGCGAGCGAAAGGCGAAGAAGCCAAACACCAGCGCCAGCAAGCCCGGTGCCAGCACCACCAGGCACATGGCCCAGAGGAAGTGCTGTGTGCCGCTCCAGTACCAAGGCAGCTCGGTCCAGGACAGAAAGGTCATAAAGGCCGGCAGCTGATCACCGGCGCTTTCGCGCATCAGGTACATGCCCATGGCGTAACCGCCCAGCGCAAAGAACAGACCGTGGCCGAGCGAGAGCAGGCCGGCGTAACCCCAGACCATGTCCAGTGCCAACGCCACCACGGCGTAGCAGAGAATCTTGCCGACCAGGGTCAGGGTATAGGCCGAGACTTGCAGTGGGTGCTCCGCCGGCAGCAGGCTGAGCAGCGGCATGGTCAGCAACACCACCAGCACCAGCGCGCCGATGCCCAGTGAAAGTTGCGGGCCGAGCTTGGCGCTGGCTCGGGCCAGCAGGCTCTTGTTTAGAGGCATGGGATTAAGGGGCATAGTCATCAGTCGATCACCCGGCCCTTGAGGGCGAAGAGGCCTTGCGGGCGTTTCTGGATAAACAGAATGATCAGCGCGAGGATCAGGATTTTGCCCAGCACGGCGCCGATCTGCGGTTCGAGAATCTTGTTGGCCACACCCAGGCCAAAGGCGGCCAGCACGCTACCGGCCAATTGGCCGACGCCGCCGAGCACCACCACCAGGAACGAGTCGATGATGTAGCTCTGACCCAGATCCGGGCCGACGTTGCCGATTTGCGAGAGGGCCACGCCACCGAGGCCGGCAATCCCGGAGCCAAGGCCGAAGGCGAGCATATCGACGCGGCCGGTGGGCACGCCGCAGCAGGCGGCCATATTGCGGTTCTGGGTGACGGCGCGCACGTTAAGACCGAGGCGGGTTTTGTTCAGCAGTAGCCAAGTCAGCGCCACCACAAACAGGGCGAAGCCGATGATCACCATGCGGCTGTAGGGCAGTACCAAGTTCGGCAGCACCTGCACGCCACCGGACAACCAGCCGGGGTTGGCCACTTCGACGTTTTGCGCGCCGAAGATTAACCGCACCAGCTGAATCAAAATCAGGCTGATGCCCCAGGTCGCCAGCAGGGTTTCCAGTGGGCGGCCATACAGGTGGCGGATCACCGTGCGCTCCAGCGCCATGCCGATGGCGGCGGTGACAAAGAAGGCAATCGGTAGCGCGGCCAACGGGTAGAGGGCCAGATAGTCCGGCGCCAGCTTCTGAAAAGTAATTTGCACCACGTAGGTGGTGTAGGCGCCGAGCATCAGCATCTCGCCGTGGGCCATGTTGATCACGCCGAGCAGGCCGAAGGTGATCGCCAGTCCGAGGGCGGCGAGTAACAAAATCGAGCCCAGCGACAGACCGCTAAAGGCCTGGCCGAGCAGCTCACCGACCAGCAGGCGACGCTTGACCTGGGCCAGGCTGGTTTCGGCGGCGGTGCGTACATTGGCATCGGTTTCTACACCTGGT
>JAIERD010000093.1 GCA_019747155.1 Pseudomonadaceae bacterium | reverse complement strand
GCTAAACCCGGCGCGGTCGAAGGCCGCGGCCATTTCCACCTGACCATTGACGCCATGCTCGCGCAGCACCGCGATTTGCGGACGCACGCCCTTCTTGATGTGCGGCGCGCTGATGTTTTCATTCACATCGAAGCTGAGTTTGATGTTCAGGCCGGGATTGTCTTCATCCAGCAAGACGTCGAATTCTTGCTCGGCGCAGGCCAGGTTATCGCGCAGCTTCTGGATCTGGTAACTGGTCTCGCTCCACTGGCGTTGCAGCAGGCGACGTTGCTCGCCGAACACCGGCGCGCCCTGGAAGCTGATGCTCACCTCACTGCCATTCACCGGCTGGCCGATGACCGACACGCAATCGCCCAAACCGGCGGCGCTGAACTGGGCCAACACCTCAGGGGTGGCGTCTTGGCGCACCTGAATCACCGCGCCCAACTCTTCGTTGAACAACACGGCGTTCAACTCGCTGCTGTTCTCAGCCAGCCCATCGAGGTACAGGTCCAGACCACAGTGGCCGGCGAAGGCCATTTCCACCGCCGACACCAGCAAACCACCGTCGGAACGGTCGTGGTAAGCCAGCAGCATGCCGTCGGCATTCAGGCCCTGGATCACCGCGAAGAAGGCTTTCAGATCTTCTGCGTCGTCCAGGTCCGGCGCTTGGCGGCCGAGTTGGCCATACACCTGGGCCAGGATCGAGGCGCCCATGCGGTTCTGGCCACGGCCCAGGTCGATCAGAATCAGGTCAGTTTCGCCCTTATCCAGCCGCAGTTGCGGGGTCAGGGTTTGGCGTACATCCACCACTGGGGCAAAGCCGGTAACGATCAGCGACAGCGGCGAGGTCACGCTCTTATCAATACCGGCATCGTTCCAGCGGGTTTGCATCGACATCGAGTCTTTGCCGACCGGGATGGTGATGCCCAACTCCGGGCACAGCTGCATGCCGACCGCTTGCACGGTGTCGTACAGGCGCGCGTCTTCACCCGGATGGCCAGCGGCGGACATCCAGTTGGCCGACAGTTTAATGTCGGCGATTTTCTCGATACGTGCGGCGGCAATGTTGGTCAGGGTTTCGCCGATGGCCATGCGCCCGGACGCCGGGGCGTCGAGCAAGGCCAGCGGAGTGCGCTCGCCCATGGCCATGGCTTCACCGAAATAGCCATCGAAGTCGCTGCAGGTCACCGCGCAGTCGGCGACCGGCACTTGCCACGGGCCGACCATCTGATCACGGGCCACCAGGCCGGTGATGCTGCGGTCGCCGATGGTGATCAAAAAGCTTTTGCTGGCCACGGCCGGGTGATGCAGGACGCGGGTCACCGCTTCGCTCAGCTCAACGCTAGCGGCGGCAAACTCATCGCCCAACTCGGCTTCACGAGTAGCCGAACGGTGCATGCGCGGCGCCTTGCCGAGCAAAACTTCCAGCGGCATGTCGACGGCGTTGTTGCCAAAGTGGCTGTCGGTAACGGTCAGCTGTGGCTCGGCAGTCGCCTCGCCCACCACTGCAAACGGGCAACGCTCGCGCTCACAAATAGCTTTGAAGCGTTCGAAATCGGCTGGGCCGACCGCCATCACGTAACGCTCTTGCGACTCGTTGCTCCAGATTTCCAGCGGGGCCATGCCCGGCTCGTCGTTCGGCACGGCGCGCAGTTCGAAGCGTCCGCCACGACC
>JAIERD010000370.1 GCA_019747155.1 Pseudomonadaceae bacterium | reverse complement strand
ATCGCCCGCACGGTGTTCAGGGTGCCAGTCTTGATATGCCCTTCGCCGGCCAGTGCGGTGCGGCGTAGGCGTTTATGCATGGTGCCGTCCATGCCCACCAGCGGCAGCGACGACATAAATTCTGCGGCGTAGGGGCTGTTCCAGGCCGCTTGCAGTAACCCCGCCATTTCCCGCGCGCTGACGCGTTCCTGACGTGATAAGCCGGAGCCGTTTTCCATCATCAGGTGGGTGGAATCGATGCCTTTACGCGCCAGCCACTGACGAATCACCCGCAACGCGGCCTTGGCGTCATCGGCATCGCTGGCGGTGCGGAACTCGGCGCCAATGCTCAGGAACAGCTGTTGGGCCATGGTGTTGTTGCTGTACTTGTTGATGTCGCGAATGATCTCCACTAGGTCTGGTGAGAAGGCGCGGGCAAGCAAACGAGCACTTTTTGGCACGTTGTCGACCCGGTCGTGGCCGTTGATGGTGCCGCCCAGCTCTTGCCAGATGGCCCGTACCGCACCGGCGGCGTAGCTTGGGTGATCGAGCAGCGCCAGGTAGGTCTGGCTGCTGCAGCCGTCGACCAATTTGCCGCTGACCACCAGATTGATACTGCCATCTGCCTGTTTGCTGGAACTGTAGCGCACGTCCGGATTAGGGCATTTGCCGGCCGGCAGGGCTTTGACCCGGTTGTCGATGTGAATGCTGGCAATTGGCGGCTCGGCGGCCAAGGTCACCTTGCCGCCCTCATTGCGGGCGATAAAGCGCACCGACTTGAGGTTCACCAGCAACGAATCCGGGCCGACCAAGAAGGGCTTGTTGTCGTCATTGCCGTCGTCATTAAAGGCCGCTAACTGCGGTTGTACGAAGTGGCTGCGGTCGAGCACCAGATCGCCGGTAATCTGCTGCACACCATTGGCGCGCAGGTCGCGCAGCAGCAACCAGAGTTTCTCCATGTTCAGCTTGGGATCGCCGCCACCCTTGAGGTACAGGTTGCCCTGCAGTACGCCATTGCGCAGCGGGCCGTCGGTGTAAAACTCGGTCTGCCATTGATGGGTCGGGCCGAGCAACTCCAGCGCTGCGTAGGTGGTGATCAGCTTCATGGTCGAGGCCGGGTTCACTGCCACGTCGGCATTGACTATGGTGGCAAGCCCCGGGCCATTGAGTGGCAGCATGACCAGCGACATGGCGCTATTGTCGATTTTTGCGGTCTTTAATGCCTGTTGAATTTTCAGTGGCAACACAGTATTGGTCGGCGCGGCATTAGCGCTCACGGCCAGTGGTAGTAACAGGCTGGCAAGGGCCAGTTGACGAAGGGTGCGCAGCGCCAGGCTCATGCATGACAGGCGGCGGTTAACAAGAAAAGATGACATGAGTACGAGGCTTCCACACAAGTTTGGCAAAAACAGCTGCTGAAATGCCGCGCATTATGCCCGAAGACGCCTTTGCATGCGCCCTGCGCCGATAGGCTAGGTAGGTTACAGATGACTCGGCCGCGCGACAGAGAGTCGGGCGGTCGCGGCGCTAAGCTGTTAAAGTGCCGGGGCTTATTTTATGAATTTAAGTTTTATTTATTTAAGAAAGGTGAGGATTTTTCATGGCTACTAACCGTTCCCGTCGTCTGCGTAAAAAACTCTGCGTTGCCGAGTTCCAGGAGCTTGGTTTTGAGCTGAC
>JAIERD010000412.1 GCA_019747155.1 Pseudomonadaceae bacterium | reverse complement strand
CCGGTGGCACCACCGGCAGCACGGCGGCACGTTCCAGGCGGATGCCTTCCACGTAGGCGGTGCCGGTCTTGAGTTGGTACACACTGCCGACTTTCTCCAGTTGCAGCGCGCTGCCAAAGAAGCATGCTCGACCGTACATTTCGCGGTTGCTCAGGCGCTCACGCTCGTCGATGCCTGCCAGACGCACGGTGAAGTCGTGCTGCCAGGTGTTGGCGTCGATGGTGATGCCGGTCAGGGCCTGGGCCCCGTCGAACACCACCAGGAAGTTGCGGGTCAAGTTGTTGCCGAGCTGCAGCGGCGGGATGTTGCGGCGCTTTTGCTGGGTTGGCACGTAGGCCACGGCAAACAGCACATTCTCAGCGGTTTCCAGGCCGATCCAGTTAAAGTCCCAGTCGCCCACGTCGGAGCCGACTTGCACGCTGTAGACCACCTGGTTGGGGTTCACATAGCCGGCGTTCTCGGGGGGGATTAGCGCGGTATAGACAATCTGGGCGGCGGCTGGTTTCGCCGCAGCGCGATTCACCGGGCCGCTGGCATCTAGGCCGGGCACATTGGCGAAGATGAAACGCGCTACTTGCAGTCCTTGCTGGGCGATGTGCTTCTGCGCAATCAGGCTTTCGCCTGCGAGGGTAATACTGGCACCCATGAGGGGGCTCCTACAGGCTGGCGACCAGCGTTTGCTGATCGTCGTTGAAATCAATCGCCACAACACGTAGTGCCACCGGGGTGATGGTCACGAAGTCATAGCGGCGGCAGGTGCGGCCGTACTGCTGAATCAGTACGCGCAGCAGCTCAGGGTTTTGCGCTAGTTGCGAGTCGGAAAGGCGCAGCAGCACCACGTCCCAGTCGCGGCCGGGGAGGCGCTCATCGATCTCGATATAGCCAACGCCGAGGCGTTGCAAAATGCGCTTCATGCCGGCGGTACTGCCGGCGTCCACGGCGTTGATAAAGGCGTATTTCACCCGCAGCCGGTACAAGGCTTCTGGCTCGCCCTTGAAGCGTGTGATATCGCGCTGCCAGGCCAGCAGATCAAGCACGGTCGAGTGACAGGTGTCGGCATCCATCTGCAGCAGTGGCCAGTGCAGCCAGCCTTCGACCTTTGTCCACCAGGCTTGGGCGGCGGTCTTGAGCTTTGCCAGCTCGGGGCCGTCGAGCCAAAAGGGCAAGCCGAGCTTAATCATTCAGCACCACCACCAGACTCTGGATACGGGGAATGGTCAGCTCGGACAGAATGTCGGCATTATCGAAGTGCAGCGACTCGATACCCGGGAACTGTTGGTGCAGCTCCTCGCCCAGCCTGCTGAATGAAAAGCGCGCCTGAGGGTAGGTCAAAGTCGGCTGGAAATCGCGTGGCGTGCTCTCGCGGAAGGCCGCACGGATGAACAGTGTGACTTCGGTCTGCAGTGTTGCCCGTTGCTCAGTGGTTAGCGTCCCGCGTGGCCACAGCGTCACTTGCAGGGCGTGCTGGGTTTCTGGCATCACCATCACCAGCAGATCGTCGCCGTGGCCGTGGTTGCCTTGGTCGCGGATGTGCTCGTTGATCTGGGCCAAGTAGGTGGCCGCCGGCACGTCCGCATCGAACAGCACAAAGGCATTGGCACTGCCTGGCCCGCGTGGTGCGCCGTGCTGGAAGTACACGCCGTCAGGGCGT
>JAIERD010000115.1 GCA_019747155.1 Pseudomonadaceae bacterium | reverse complement strand
GTCACCGGCAACTTCGCCCTGCTGGCCGGCATCGTGCCGAGCCAGGTCTGCGACTGGTACCTGGCGGTGTATATGGATGCCTTCGACTGGGTCGAGCTGCCCAACACTCTGGGCATGGTGATGCACGCCGACGGCGGTTATCTCGGCAGCAAGCCGTACTGCGCCAGCGGCCAGTACATCAAGCGCATGTCCAATTACTGCGGCGACTGTGCGTATAAAGTCAGCGAGAGCACCGGCGAACAGGCCTGCCCGTTCAACGCGCTGTACTGGCATTTCCTGATGCGCCATCGTCAGCAGTTGGGCAGCAACCAGCGCCTGGCCATGGTCTACAAAAATCTCGCGCGCATGCCGGATGCCAAGCAACAGGCGCTGTGGCAGCGCGGCGAAGACCTACTGGCGCGCCTGGATGCCGGAGAACTGCTGTGAGCCAGGCCCTGCGGTGAACAAAAACAGCCTACCAAGTAAGATCTGCACGGTCTGCGCCCGGCCTTACACCTGGCGTAAGAAGTGGGCGCGCTGCTGGGACGAGGTGCGCTACTGCTCAGAGCGCTGCCGACGGCACAAAGGGCCGGCGCCTCAGTAGTCGCGAAACTCCTGGTGACAGGCCTTGCAGGCCCCTTCGACCTTGGCGAAGGGCTGCCCGAGGGTTTGCGCCGCCAACGGCTTCGCTGTGGTCGCCACGACCAGCGCTGCGGTGCTGGCTTCCAGTTGGCGCGCCAGCTCATTAAAGCGCAGCTGATTCTGCCAGACCTCGTCCTTGGCGCTGCTCTTGCCCTCATCCTTGACCTGCGGGAAGTGCTGCCACGGGGTCTTCACTAACTCATTGAGGCTGGCCGCGCCGGCAACAAAGGCCGGCTCGTCGAACTTAACCCGGCCACGTAACATGCCACCGAGTTGCTCGCTGGTCTTGAGCATTTGCTTGAAGATGGTTTTACGTTTGCCCAGCGGCGAGTTCGGATCGACCTGCTCACACGCGGTCAGACTCAAACAGGCCAGCAGAACAACAAACAGCCTAGAGGGAAACAAAGCATTACGGGACATGGCGGCTACTGACGGTCATCAAAATGGCCGCCAGTATCTGCGCATTCAACGCTGTTAAACAGTTTGCTTAAGATGCGACCACAAACAGGCTAACAATAATGCCCATGCCCACACCCCACACCAGGGTGCGCAAGCGGCCGATATCGCGGATATAGCAAAAGGTGAACAGCAACCGGCTGATCACAAAGGCGATGGCCAAGGCGTTCAAGGTCGACTGCTCGGCGCCACCGGCCAGATGGGCAATAATCACTGCTGCGGCAAACGCCGGCGTGACCTCAAAGCCATTCAGCTGGGCACTGACCGCCCGTTTACGCGCGCCTTCGAGGGTGGCCAAAAACGCCCGTGGATCGCGGTTTTCTTTATCGCCAAAATCGCCGCCAGTGAACTTGGCATAGCCCGTGGACAGATAAGGCAAGCAGATCGCGATCAGCACGCACCAGTAAGCAATAGTCATGGCAACTCCGTTTGTAGTTAGTTATTCGACGGTGAAGTTGCAGCCTGCCGAAAAACCCAACACAACGCCATGACTGCGCTGCCTTATTGCACCGGCAAATAGCTCACTATGGCCGACAGAAAGCCTTGGGGAACCGCCATTGCTTGGCTATAATTG
>JAIERD010000545.1 GCA_019747155.1 Pseudomonadaceae bacterium | reverse complement strand
AATTTCAGTGAGAGCGATGTGAAGATTCAAAGCATTTCCGACAAGGATATTGTCCAGGCCTTTATCGCCGGCCAAGGTGATGCGGTGATTACCTGGAACCCGCTGCTGGCCAGCATCAAGCAGCAAATCGAGGTCAGTCAGGTCTACAGCTCCCACTCGATTCCCGGTGAAATTGTCGACCTGATGGTGGTCAACAGCGCGACCCTCGCCGCCCACCCAGAACTGGGCAAAGCCCTGACCGGCGCCTGGTTTGAAACCCAGCGATTGATGGGCGCCCATACCGCCGAGGGCAAAACCGCACGGGCCAAAATGGCCAGCGCCGCCGGCACTACCGCCGAGGATTTTGACGACCAGCTGCAAACCCTGCGCTCCTTCTACAGCCCACGACCGGCATTGGAATTTGCCAACAGCGACAAGCTGCCGGTGCTGATGCAACGGGTGGCCGACTTCGCCGATGCCCATCAACTACTCGGAGGCCAAGGCCAAGGTTTAAACCAGCTGGGTATCAGCTTCAGTAACGGCCGGGTGCTGGGCAATCCTGGGAAAATCAAATTACGCTTTGACCCCAGCTTCTTGCAGCTGGCCAGCGACGGCAAGCTGTAAGCACCAGAACAGAGCGACCACCAACACATCGCACCAGCGCGGCGCAGCGTTTCCACTGAAAAAGCGGACGGCCAGGGCCTGACGCCTGCGCCTGCTGCATTTAGGCAAACTGGCACGATGTTCGCTATGTCCTAAGCATGCAGTAGCTGCCCTGTTGGGGCGCGGCACGACAATTTGCAATGGCTGACTAGGGTTCCGACTCGCCGAGTGCTTAACCGCACCGGTGAGTGGCTGGTCCGAGAGTTGGCGACCTCGTTCGAGGTTACACGGCGGGATAAAAGCCCGGGAGATAGCGCCCCCGAAACAGGGAAGTGCCGCGCTGCTCCTGCCCGTATTTCATCGAACTGGAGGTTTCACCATGCGTAAGTTCCTGTTGTCCTCATTGATCGCCAGCGGCCTCACCGCCGCCCTGAGCCTACCCGCCCACGCCGAACAAAAAGACCACTTCAACGTCTGCTGGACCATCTACGCAGGCTGGATGCCGTGGGAATACGGCGCTGCCAAAGGGATAGTCGATAAGTGGGCGAAAAAATACGCCATCAGCATCGACGTTACCCAGATCAATGACTACGTCGAATCCATCAACCAATACACCGCAGGTCAGTTCGACGGCTGCAGCATGACCAATATGGATGCGCTGACCATTCCAGCCGCCGGCGGGGTCGACTCCACCGCCCTGATCATCGGCGACTTCTCCAACGGCAACGACGGCGTGGTGGTCAAAGGTGAAAACAAAACCCTAAAAGACCTCAAGGGCTTGGACGTCAATTTGGTCGAGCTGTCGGTGTCCCACTATCTACTGGCCCGTGGTTTGGAAACTGTTGGTCTGAGCGAGAAAGACCTGAAGGTGGTGAACACCTCGGACGCCGATCTGGTCGCCGCTTTCGCCACTGCCGACGTGAAAGCCGTGACCACCTGGAACCCACTGCTGGCCGAAGTGCTGGCCACCCCGAAAGTCACCAAGGTGTTCGACTCCAGCCAGATCCCCGGCGAAATCATCGACCTAATGGTGGTCAACTCCGCCACGCTCAAAGACAACCCGGCACTC
>JAIERD010000217.1 GCA_019747155.1 Pseudomonadaceae bacterium | reverse complement strand
CTGGCGGTGCGCAACATGGTGCACGGCCGACCGGTGAAGAACACCGATGCCCTGGCCAATCCCCAGGCGTTGGCGTTGTTTGGCGATCTGCCTGAGTTGCAAAGCTGATTGGCAAGACTTGTGCTTACACCAAGGGATCAGGGCTCGCAGCCCTGGCTTCATCAACCCTGGAGCTTGCCGATGTTGAATTATTTACGAGCACTAAAGCCGGCCAGCATGGTGCTCTGGTGCTACCTGCTTTGGTATCTGTGCACGCTGTGGTTGTATTTCGATCCGACGCCTGCGCTGTGGCTTAACTCGCTGGGTATCAGCGCCTTGATCGGTAGTGGCTTGCTGCTGAGCGTCGGCCAACGCCCCTCCAGGAGCAATGTTTGGCAGACCCTGCGGCTGTATTTGATGCCCTTTGGCGTATCCAGCTTTGCCGCCCTGATCAAGGGCAAGGGCTTCTACCTGATAGTGCCGCCGCACCTGAGTGAGGCGTTGCTGTGCCTGGGCAGTTGCTTAGGCTTTGTCGGCCTGACGCTGTTGCTGCAAAGCTTTAGCCCGCACCCAGGTAGCTCGAGGATTGCCCGTTAAATGCCGTGGCGGCCGGGGTCTTCTGGAGGTTGCTCATTTTCGATTTCTTCCAGTTTCAGCTCAAGTCCCCAGGCCGGCGTTTCAGTAGCTTTGGCGGCGCTGGCCAGCGGGGCTGACGCAGCAGTCGGCGCGGCAGGTGTAGGCGCCACTTTAGCCGCAGGTGTTTCTCGATAGAGTTTGAGTTTTAGCCGCACGTTGTTTGCCGAGTCGGCGTTCTTGACCGCTTCTTCTTCGTCAATCGCGCCTTCGTTGACCAGTTCGATCAGCGCCTGATCGAAGGTCTGCATGCCCAGGTTGCGGGACTTTTCCATGATTTCCTTGATTTCGGAAAGATCGCTGCGCTTGATCAAATCGCGGATGGTTGGCGTACCGAGCAGCACCTCCACTGCGGCCCGACGTTTGCCGTCGATGGTTTTCACCAGACGCTGAGAAACGAAGGCCTTGAGGTTGTTGCCTAGGTCGTTGAGCAGTTGCGGGCGGCGCTCCTCCGGGAAGAAGTTGATGATGCGGTCGAGCGCCTGGTTGGCGTTGTTGGCGTGCAGGGTGGAAATCGCCAAGTGCCCGGTGTCGGCAAATGCCAGGGCATGTTCCATGGTCTCGCGGTCGCGGATTTCGCCGATCAGAATCACGTCCGGCGCCTGACGCAGGGTGTTCTTCAGGGCGGCATGGAAGCTGCGAGTGTCTACCCCGACTTCGCGTTGATTGATGATGGATTTCTTGTGCCGGTGCACGTATTCGATCGGGTCTTCGATGGTGATGATATGGCCGCCGCTGTTGCGGTTGCGGTAATCAATCAACGCCGCCAGGGAGGTGGACTTGCCCGAGCCGGTACCACCGACAAACAGCACCAGACCGCGCTTCTCCATGATGGTCTTGAGCAAGACCTCCGGCAGCTTGAGGTCTTCGAAGGTGGGGATTTCCATCTTGATATTGCGCGCCACAATCGACACTTCATTGCGCTGTTTGAAGATATTGATCCGAAAGCGCCCGACGCTAGGAATGGAGATCGCTAGGTTCATTTCCAGCTCGCGCTCGAACTCCTCGCGCTGGGACGCATCCATG
>JAIERD010000259.1 GCA_019747155.1 Pseudomonadaceae bacterium | reverse complement strand
TGACGTCGGCAAACGCCTTGTCCCACTCCAGCTTGAAGTCGATCCCTGCATCCGGTAGGTCACGGCTGAATATCTGTAACAGATACTCCTTTACCTCCTTGGACTGCAGCTGATCGAGGCGCAGAGTGCGTGTCAGCACGCGCTGAAAAACCTCAGCCTGACTGGGGTGTTCTAAGCGAAACACGGTGAAATTACCCTGATCGCTGCGCTTTCGTTTGCCACTGCCATACACCATCGCGGCAAATTCGGTGCCGTTGTAGCGCTCAACCAGTCTGCCGCGACTGGCGAGGTGGCTGACCAATTGCGGTTGGGCCACTAGGCTATTGTCGCTTAGGCGATAGTCGTCGACATCCAGTTGGCCGCGATAGGCGAAGTACTCGTATTCGTAGCTGACGCCCCGGCCTACGCAGCCAAGCACCACGGTGCCGGCCTCGGGGAGTAGCACTTCAAGCAAGATATAGGCGCTATTGTCCGGAAAATAGAAACGTCGGCTGCGCTCTACGTCGTAGGCGCCAAAATCCATGCGGCGCTTGTCGATAATCAGCAAGAACTGCAACGCATTGATCAGGCTGGTCTTGCCCGTATTGTTCGGCGCTACCAGTGATACCGCTGCGTCTAGCGGCAACTCGGCACGCTGGTAACCCGCACTGTTTAGCAACACTAAGCGCTGAAATCCATAACTGATCATTGCTCGTCGCCTTCTTCGCCGATTGCGTCCATCTCCACGGCTTCGACCAGCACGTCATCGTCATCCAGTTGCGCGCTGGCCAGCGACTCGAAATGATCCAGGTAGCGCCACACGGCAGGCAGCAACTGCCAGCCACCGTTGCTCGACTCGGCAAAGCCGTAGTTACACGCGCGCTCAAACAGACTTACTAGGTTCTGTTCATCAAGGCCTTCCGCCAGCAGCAGGTCATTGCTGCGCTCAAACAATGCCGCCAACAACTCACGGTCGATCAGCCAGTCGGTGAAGCGGGCCAGATGCAGGCCTTCGTCGGCCTTCAGTTCGAACACCAGCATAAATAGCAGAGCCAGTTGGCGCGTGGTGCTATTGACGTTGCTGTTGGCTCCGTCGAAGTGAAACCAAGCAAAGCCGCGTCCGTCTATGCGCAGGTTGAATCCCAAACTCGAGAACAGCGTTAGGTAATGCTCTTGCTCTTTTTCCAGCGCGGCCCAGAGCGCCGGCTCCGCAACACGGTTTAGGTGCCTGCCGGCGTTGAAACGTTTAAATAGCTCGGGCAGGTGTGGCATACGGCCCAACTGCAGGGTGGCGGATTGATTGGTCACTCAAGGATTCCATGCGGGTAATGGATGACATTCAATTTATTCAGCTCAGTACACGCGCGCTGGTCAGCCTGCTTAATAAGCCAGTCGGGTTCATTGATCAGTTCGTGGTAAAGACGCAGTAACGTGGCGTCGTTCAGGTGGGCATATTGGCTGCGCAACCAGTCCAGCAGACTCGGGACGGGCAGGCAGCCCGCCAAGCGCTGGCGCAACTCAATGCTGTCGACCAGTTGAAGCTCGGTCACCGAGACACCCGGAGCTTCTTCTGGGAACACCTTGCTGATTGGCTTGAAGCTGCGCGCCTCGGTCATGATGGTTCTAATTTCATCGCCCACCGACACCCGCT
>JAIERD010000188.1 GCA_019747155.1 Pseudomonadaceae bacterium | reverse complement strand
GCAGCAAGGTGCCCAGTGGTAATTGCTCAAGATCGAGGCTTTGCAGCGGCACTTGCGGGGCCAGTAGGGCGATGCTTAGGCGGGTTGGCGAGAGCGCGGTGACCGCCAGTGCAGTGCCTTGTGCTAAGGGTTGATTACTGCTGGCCTGTACGGTGCTTTGTTGGCCGTTAGCCAGGGTCAGTTTGAGCACCAGTTGGAAGCTCTGCGCCACTTCTTTAAGGGCAATAACCTCGGCGTTGGCGCTCTCGCCAACGGCCAGGAGGCTGTCTAATGGCTGCAGCAGTTTGATCGCCTGTTCGACCGCGGCATTTGGACGCACAACCGGTGTAGGTGGCGTGAGCGTACGGGGGCTGCTGATTTCAGCTGTCATCGGGTAACAACCTGTCGAAAATGCCTGCTCAAAGCACAGGGCGTGGCATGTATAATTCGGCCCCATTAGCGGGCTGAGTCTGTCGATGGTATTCGGCAGTTGCGCCGATGGTCAGTGCTTGCGTCAGTATAGCGGCCAACCACGGCTTGGACTTGAATGCCCCGACTCATAAAAGATAGGTAGGAATGTGCTGACCCGTCCATTTATTCAAGCTGTGGCGCTCGCCTGTGAGCGTGATTGGCGCCTGTTGTTCAGTCAGCTTGAGTTAATTTTGCAGGGCGGGCAAATGCTGCAGGTCAGTGGCCCCAATGGCAGCGGCAAAACCAGCCTGTTAAGACTCTTGGCCGGCTTGATGCAACCCAGTGCTGGCGAGATTCTGCTCGATGGTCAGTCGCTGGCCAAACAACGTGCACAACTGGCTGCCAGCTTGCTGTGGATTGGCCATGCCGCCGGGATTAAAGGCCTGTTAACGGCTGAAGAGAACCTCGCCTGGCTCTGCGCCCTGCAGCATCCTGCCGAACGCAGCGCCATCTGGGCGGCATTAGCGGCGGTGGGCTTGCAGGGTTTTGAGGATGTGCCTTGTCATACCCTTTCGGCCGGTCAGCAGCGGCGGGTGGCCTTAGCGCGTTTGTATCTGCAAGCGCCGCCGCTGTGGATTCTCGATGAGCCCTTTACCGCCTTAGACAAACACGCGGTGGCCCAGCTCGAACAGCACTTAGCGGCGCACTGCGAGCAGGGCGGTATGGTCATTCTCACCACCCACCATAACCTCAGCGTTAAGCCTGCCGGCTACAGCGAGCTGCTGTTGGGGGCGGCATGAGCAACGTATTTAGTCTGTTGCTGGCGCGTGAGGCGCGGTTGCTGTTTCGCCGGCCGGCCGAATTGGCTAACCCCTTGGTGTTTTTTGCCATGGTGATAGCGCTGTTTCCCTTGGCGGTTGGCCCGGAAAGCCAATTGCTGAAAACCATCGCCCCCGGCTTACTCTGGGTGGCGGCGTTGTTGGCGGTGTTGCTGTCGCTCGATGGCTTGTTTCGCGGCGACTTTGAAGATGGCTCGCTGGAGCAGTGGGTAGTTTCCAAGCATCCATTGGCGCTCTTGGTGCTGGCCAAGGTATTGGCGCACTGGCTGTTTTCCGGTTTGGCCTTGGTGCTGTTTTCGCCGTTGTTGGCGTTAATGCTCGGCCTGCCGGGGCGCTGCGTGCCCACCTTGCTGCTGTCATTGCTGCTGGGCACGCCGGTGTTAAGCCTGCTCGGCGCGGTC
>JAIERD010000034.1 GCA_019747155.1 Pseudomonadaceae bacterium | reverse complement strand
GTTGTACCAGATGCATGCGCAAGCCGGTTATGCGCAGCAGGATTTTTCCAGCATCGTGCAGATGCTGCAGCCTGGTTTGCAAACGCCTGCCGCCTGAGAAATTTTGGGCAAAAAAAAGCCCGCTGGTAAAAGCGGGCTAAATCCAATTCTTGGAAGAGTTGGAGGAGACAGATGCATTATGCTGCATCGCCACATATAACTCCAATTTATCTTTCTAATATCAACTATACATTTCAGTGATATCTCTTCCCGGTAGCCGCGCAACCGCTACCGTTCCCGCAGCTCAGGCCGGATTGCAGGCGATCTTCACCGTCGTCACATTCGCTTCGCCCATGGTGCCGCCGCCCGTGCCTGGCTGTACCACGCACAGCAAACCTTTCGGCTGAACGGAGACACTGATGCCATACGGATCGCCATAGTTGACAGAGCCGGCCATGGTAAAGGCCGTGGCGTCCTTGGTCACCGCAGTGATTGTGTTGCCGTTAATCAGCACCAAGCCATCCACCGTCAGGCCGGAAACCGTGCCGCCCACGGTATAGCTGTTTTGCGAGCAAACCACCGCAGCGCTGATATTGATGTAGTGACCAGCCGACCCGGAACCACCGCGGATGCCGCAAGTCATGTGGGCCGGTTGTTGTTTGACGGTGATGTTGTAGTCGGTACCATAGTCGATGCGCTTGTCAAAGGTGAATGACGTTTTGCCAGCAGGAATCGGCAAGGTGTCGCTGCCATTGGCCAGTATCAGTCCTTCATTGTTCAAGCCTGAGATCGTGCCGCTGACGTCATACGAGGCCTTGCCGCCGCAAGCGGCCAGTCCCAGGGTCAACAGCAGTGCGGCGAGTGGGCGCAAGCAGGATAACTTCATGTATTTCTCCAAAAAATAGGTGACGAATCGCAAGGATTACTGCGGCGTGCAGTCGATTGTGGCCGCGCTTGTGGCGCTCGAACCCATCGTACCGACCGTATCGCTGCCGTCGGCACTCTTTGAACCCTGGAAGCGGCACTTCAGGCCCGTTGGCTGAGTCAATATGGAAATGCCGTATGGGGCGCCGTCAGCTATCGCATCGAATTTATAGAAGTTGACACCAGCCAATGGACTGGTACCGTTGGCGCCCATGACCAGGCGCAAGCCGCCAGCACTCAGGCCCGTAATCGTACCGCTCAGGGCGTAGGTGTTGGTCGTGCAGCTGACAAAGGCCGTGCTGACGGAATAGCGCGATGCTTTGCCGCTGCCACTGCTAATACTGCAAACGGCGCCTTTGGGCTGCTGCGCGATGGTGATATCGTAGCGCTCATCTGTGTTGATCAGCTTGGTGAAAACAAAGCTGCTCTGGTTTGCGCTAACAGGCAAGCGTTCACCATTGTTCAGCAGAATCAGGCCATCTTTGGTCAGGCCGCTGACTGTGCCTTGCAGATACAGGTTGCCGCCGCTGCCGCCGCAGGCTGCCAGTGTGGCGGCGCAAGCCGCCGCCAGCATCGAGCGCAGGTACAAATTTTTCATACATTCTCCAAAACGAATTAGGTTGGGTAGCGCAACGCGGACGCTGGCGCCGCATTGGAATGGCGCCTATTTTAGTCTATCTGGCAAGCCGAATG
>JAIERD010000555.1 GCA_019747155.1 Pseudomonadaceae bacterium | reverse complement strand
AGTTGGCGCAGAAATCGAAGATGGCGAACTCGCGCTTATCTTCGCCTGGCGCAAACAAGTCCGGACACAGGCGCGTGCCACGTCCGATCATCTGCAAGAACTTCACCTTCGAGCGCACGGCCTTGAAGAACACCAGGTTCAGCACCTGCGGTACATCGATGCCGGTGTCGAGCATGTCCACGGAGATGGCGATCTGTGGCAGCTTGTTGAGCTTGCTGCTGAAGTCATCGATGAGGCTCTGCGCATAACTCACCGCATGGGTGATAACCCGCGCAAACTCACCATTAAAGTGCGGGTAGTGATGATTGAAGCGCCGGGCGATAAATTCAGCGTGCTTCTGGTTCACCGCAAAAATAATGGTTTTGCCGAGCTTGTCGCCACCCTCAACCTTCAGGCCGTTCTGCATCAGGTGCTTAAGCATCAGGTCGACGGTGGGCTCGTTGAACAGTTGCTTGTTGACCTCAGACGCCAGCACTTCAGTGGGCGCTTCGCCCTCGGCGCTGTAATCACCCCAATCCAGCGATTCCCAGTGTTCTTTTTCATCATCACTGAGCTGGTCGTAGCGAATGCCTTCGCGAACAAACTTGATCGGCACCGAATACGCCTTGGGCGGCACCAGATAGCCGTCTTCCACAGCCTCACTCAGGCCGTAGGCATCGGTTGGTACGCCAGTTTCCAGGCCGAACAGGTGATAGGTATCGCGGTCCACTTCGTCACGCGGGGTGGCGGTCAAGCCCACCAGATAACTGTCGAAGTAACGGAAAATAGCACCGTACTTCTGATACACGCTGCGGTGCGCCTCGTCGATCACGATCAGATCGAAGTGGCCAACGCCGTACTTGCGGCGGTCGCCCTCCATCTGCTCGATCAAACCCATCATGGTCGGATAGGTACACAGATACACCCGGCCCTGGCCGTTCTTGTCGGTCACAAGATTGACCGGGCTGGAGTCCGGCAAAAACGTCTTAAAAGCATTCGCCGCCTGATTAACCAAGGCCACCCGGTCAGCCAAAAACAGCACGCGCTTGACCCAGTTGCCGCGCATCAATAGCTCGATCAAGGCAATCGACATTCTCGTCTTGCCCGTACCCGTGGCCATGGTCAGCAAACCAGCGCGACGGCCCTGACTGAGTGACTCGGTCATCGCCCGAATCGCCCGGTGTTGATAAGTACGCTCGACAATCTCGCTATTGATCGGCAGTTCGCGCAAGTCGGTTTGCAGGCTGCGCCGCTGAATCGCCAACTCCAGCTCATCGCGAGTATAGAAACCCTGTACTTCCCGTGGCGGCGCACGGCGGTCGTCCCACAGCCAGGTGTGGTTGCCATTAGTGTAAAAAATCAGCGGCCGCTGGCCCTTCTCGGCCTCCAGGCAATCGGCGTACAACTTGGCTTGCTGCTGCCCCACGTCTGGGTCTTTCAGGCTGCGTTTGGCTTCCACCACCGCCAGCGGTTTGCCGTTGGCACCCCACAGCACGTAATCGACAAAACCCTCGCCCTGCGCGTTGGGCATGCCGCTGACCGGCACTTCGGCGTCGGCGTTTTTGCCCAGCTCCCAACCGGCCTCACG
>JAIERD010000076.1 GCA_019747155.1 Pseudomonadaceae bacterium | reverse complement strand
TGGATAAACAAAATAATCAGGCCGAGGATGAGGATTTTGCCCAGCACGGCGCCGATTTGCGGTTCGAGAATCTTGTTCGCCACGCCCAAGCCAAAGGCGGCCATCACGCTGCCGGCCAACTGACCGACGCCGCCGAGCACCACCACCAAGAACGAATCGATGATGTAGCTCTGGCCCAGATCCGGGCCGACGTTACCGATTTGGCTGAGAGCCACCCCGCCCAGACCGGCGATGCCCGAACCGAGGCCGAAGGCGAGCATATCTACCCGGCCGGTAGGCACGCCACAGCAGGCGGCCATATTGCGGTTCTGGGTGACGGCCCGCACGTTCAGGCCTAGGCGGGTTTTGTTTAGCAGCAGCCAGGTCAACACCACCACACACAGGGCAAAGCCGATGATCACCATGCGGCTGTAAGGCAGGACTAAATTGGGCAGCACTTGCAGGCCGCCGGACAGCCAGGCCGGATTGGCCACCTCGACGTTCTGTGCGCCGAACAGCACCCGCACCAGTTGGATCAAGATCAGGCTGATGCCCCAAGTGGCCAACAGGGTTTCCAGCGGGCGGCCATACAGGTGACGAATGACCGTGCGCTCCAGCGCCATGCCGATGGCCGCGGTGACCAGAAAGGCAATCGGCAAGGCCGCCAGCGGGTACAGGGCTAAGTATTCCGGGGCTAGGCGTTGGAAGGCTATTTGCACCAGATAAGTACTGTAGGCACCGAGCATCAGCATCTCGCCGTGGGCCATGTTGATTACCCCGAGCAGGCCGAAGGTAATGGCTAAACCCAGCGCGGCGAGCAGCAGGATGCTGCCCAAGCTCAGGCCGCTGAATGCTTGGCCGAGCAGTTCGCCGAGCAGCAGGCGGCGCTTGACCTGAGCCAGGCTGGTTTCGGCGGCGGTACGAACATTGGCGTCGGTTTCGCTGTTGCCCTCCAGTAGTGCCTCCAAGCGCGTGCGCGCGAGCGGCTCGCCGGTGTCACCGAGCAAGCGCACCGCTTGCCGGCGGACGGCTGGGTCGCTGTCGACCAATTGCAGGTTGGCCAAGGCCAGATTCAGGGCGTCGCGCACGGCCTCGTCGGCTTCGCTGGCAACCCGCGCATTGAGCAAACTCAGTTGCGCCGGTTGGGCGTTTTTTTGTAACTGCTGGGCCGCCGCTAGCCGCAGTTTTGGCTCGCTGGCGAGCAATTGCAGGCTGGCTTGGGCGTTGCCGACGAGGCCGCGCAGGCGGTTATTCAGTTGCAGTTTTTTCGGTGGGCTGAGCGGCTCGGCTTGGCCCTCGGCGGCACTGAAGGTGCCGGCCTGTTCTATAAAGGCGGTCTTGCCGCTGTCGCTGGCTAGGCGGCCTTGCTGCAGGGCATCCAGCAACGATTGGCGCGCAGGGTCGGGCTGTGCGGCCCATTGTTGCAGCAGGCGTGCCTGCTGGCTGGGGTTGGCGCTGACGAAGTCCGCCGCGTCACCGGCGTGGGCAGCCAATGGCAGCAAAACAGCCAGTGACAGGAGAATTCGGTAGAGGGTTGTGGGCATGCTGAAACGGTCCTTCGAATGGCGCCGTGGCCCGGCAGTGA
>JAIERD010000323.1 GCA_019747155.1 Pseudomonadaceae bacterium | reverse complement strand
TACCGCACCCATAACCAGCGCGACCAATTGCAACTGCTGGCCGTGCTCGACCCGCTGACCGGCGCACGCAACCGCCGGGCGATGAATGAAGAGTTGAAAATTGCCGCCTCGGTGCAGCGCCGACATGGCGACACCTATGCGCTGCTGGTGATGGACCTCGACCACTTTAAGCAGATCAACGATCAACACGGCCACCTCGCCGGCGATCAGGTGCTGATGGATTTTGTCGAACTAATCCAACGTAGCTCGCGCAAAGAAGACCGGCTGTTTCGCTTTGGCGGCGAAGAGTTTTTGCTGCTGCTGCCCAATACCGATCTAGCCAGCTTACGCATTGCTGCCGAGCACCTGCAAAGCCAAGTTGCCGAACATTTACAAGGCCCCGGCGGGCCGGTGAGCATGTCCAGCGGCGGGGCCATTTTGCACCGTGGCGAGCATTGGGAAGCCATGCTGCAGCGCGCCGACAGTTGCCTGTATCAAGCCAAGGCTGCCGGGCGTAACCGGGCGGTCATTGATGCCCACGAGCAACAGCCATAGCGGCTTGCAGCCCAGCCAGCGCCTCGCGAGCCGAAATCGCAACACAGGCCTCAGCCGCCGGCCTCGGGTAGAATGACCGCCCTCGCACTCAGCAGCCGCCACCATGACCGAACCAGCCCAACGCCTCGCCCAGCACGTCGCCATTATCGGTGGCGGTCCTGCGGGTTTAATGGCGGCCGAAGTGTTAGCGCTGGCCGGGGTTAAGGTCGATCTATTCGATGCCATGCCCTCGGTCGGGCGTAAATTTTTGCTGGCCGGAGTCGGCGGCATGAATATCACCCACGCCGAACCAACCGAGGCCTTTCTCAGCCGTTACGGCGCACGCCGCGCCGAAATAGCCGCGCTACTGGACGAGTTTGGTGCCGAACAGCTGCGCGAATGGATTCACGGCCTGGGCATCGACACCTTCGTCGGCAGCTCCGGACGGGTTTTCCCCACCGACATGAAAGCCGCGCCCTTGCTACGCGCTTGGCTTAAACGCTTGCGTGAGCATGGCGTTAGCCTGCACACCCGCCACCGCTGGCTGGGCTGGAATAGCGACGGCAGCCTGCGCATAAGCGGCGTCGAGGGCGAGCACTCAGTAACGGCTGACGCCGTGTTGCTGGCGCTGGGCGGCGGCAGTTGGGCCCGGCTCGGTTCGGACGGCGCCTGGTTGCCCTTACTGGCGGAGCGCGGCGTGCCGTGCGCGCCCTTGCAGCCGAGTAATTGCGGTTTTAGCGTGGCCGGCTGGAGCCCGTGGTTTGCCGACAAGTTTGCCGGCGCGCCGGTCAAGTCCACGGCGATCGCGCTGGCACAGCAAAGCGCCCGGCTCGGCGAGTTTGTGATTACCGCCAGCGGCGTCGAGGGCAGTTTGATTTATGCGCTGTCAGCAGCGATCCGCGAGCAGATCAACCAGCACGGCGCGGCGACGGTGTACCTCGACCTGCTGCCGCACAAAACCCTAGCGCAAGTGCAGGCGCTGCTGAACAAAGCACGCGGCAGCAAATCGCTGAGCAATCACCTGCGCAGCCAGTTGGGC
>JAIERD010000593.1 GCA_019747155.1 Pseudomonadaceae bacterium | reverse complement strand
CGTGCGACCTCCTGAATGGTTTCGGCCATCTCGGTGGTGGCCGTGGCGACTTGATCGGTTTCGTGTTGTTGGCGCTCGACATCCTGGCGGGTTTGCATGGTAACTGCGCTCATTTCTTCGCTCTGGCTGGCGATCTGGGCGGTCAGCCCTTGCAGTGCCTCGATCACCTCGCTGAAGCGTTGCAACATGCTGTTGTAGGCGCTGGCCACTCCACTGATTTCATTGCGGCCGAGAATCTCGACCTGGGCGCTGAGGTCGGCGTCTTTATCGGCGCGGCGCAGCGCTTTAAGCAGGACATCCATTGGTCGACTGATGCTGCCAGCCACCCACCAGCCGCCGAGCAGGCTGGCGGCGGCAAATAACAGCACCACGCTGATCATCAGGTTGCGCACTGTGTGAAATACCGCCGTGGCCTCATCGCGAACAATTTTGCTTTCGTCTAGCTGCAGTTGAATCAGCTCGCCAATGCTGGTGCTGATCGGATCGATGCTGGTGTACAGCGGGCCGTTGAAGGCGGCCAACTTACCCTTGAGATCGCTGTCGGCGCCTTGCAGGAAACTGGTCAGGCGCTGCAAATCTTGGTTGGCGGGGATGAAGTTTACCCGTGCCTGTTCGGCCAGTTGGCTTTCGCGTTCGGTTAACTGGGTGGCCATATAGGCTTGCCAGTACTTATCGATTTGCTCTTGGGCGGTCTTGATGTTTTGCAGCGCTTGATCACGGCTGAAAATACCGTTATCGGCTTTGTTCACCGCATCGATGATATTTACCGCGTAGTAGTCGCTGATCATCTTGAGCTGCTGCAAGGGCACCACGCGGTCGTTATACAAACTGCCAACGCCGGCGTCGATGCGGCTAAAGCCGCTGATGGCCAGCAGCAGCACACCGAGCAGCGCGAGCAGCGGAATGACGATCAAAATAAACAGCCGATGTACCACTTTTAGGTTGTGCATGATCATTACTCCAGCGGCCTGCAAAGACTTAAGCCTTATAAGCAGTGTGGCCGGCGTGAGCGTTGAGCTAAGACTGTTTCGCTATGAGTGATTGCTGTTGAGAGTCTATCGATGCGGCGTGTCGGGATGGGCAGTTTTCGGCTGTGATTTAGCGCCTCGGCACCTAACTGGGCGTCCGTATAATCCCCGGCTCTGCGGGTGCCCCTTGGCGAAAAGCGCGGGGGGTGATGCCTAGCCAGCGGCGAAAAGTGCGGCTGAAGTTGGAGCTGTCTTGGTAGCCCAACTGCTCGGCAATCGCCTCGATACTCAGTGGCGTTTGCAGCAGTAACCAACAGGCCAGTTCGCTGCGCACATGGTCGAGCAATTGCTGATAGTTACCGCCTTCTTCGCGCAGGTGACGAATTAAGGTGCGTGGCGACATGTGCTGGCTGGCGGCCATTTGTTCGAGGCTCGGATAGTTACCTTGGCAGGCCAGCAAGCGTTGTTGCACGCGCAGGCTGAGGCTGCCCAGTTGCTGTTGTTTAAGTTGTTGCTCGCAGTCGCGCAGGGCCAAGCGGTAGGTCTCTGGGTCTGGCGCGAGCGTTGGCTGGGTGAGCAATGC
>JAIERD010000289.1 GCA_019747155.1 Pseudomonadaceae bacterium | reverse complement strand
CAGATGCATCTTTGCAGGCGGTAAGGTGCAGGCGCGACTTTGCGCGAGTTGTGCCGACATAAGCGACACGCTCCAGCTCCTGACGGTGATCCGCCTTGACGCGACTGCCCAGGTAATTGAACAGACGGCTCTCCGGCGACATTGCATCCTCACCCCCCATATTTGGAGCCAGGAAGAATCGCCCGTTGATCGTGCGCCAGTAGAACAGTGGGGTGTCATCACTGCCGCCACTCTTTTGCAGCGCCGGGATGATTACAGTCGAGTATTCCAAGCCTTTAGACTTGTGAATCGTCATGATCTGAACCACGCCTGCTTTAGGGGACGCATACAGATTCGCCAGTGCATTGAAGAATGCCTGCGGGTTGTCCAGGTCGCCTGTAGCGGTATGTGTGCCCAATAGCTTGAAGACGGTCTTAATATCGGAAAGCTCTGTCTGGTCAACGGTGGACATACCGCCAAGGGCCATCCACAGGGCGCGAGCCTTCCATGCCAGCTCATCACTGCGCGAAGATTGCTCTACTCCATCCAGGGCCTCAACAAGGCGTTTAACTCGAACCAGACCTTCTGGAGTCAGCTTCTCCAATACCTCGGCTTTGCGCAGCGCTACAGGGATCACCTCATGCCCCATGCTCACAACAAGGCAGTCTTCCCAGCTCAACCCTACGAAAGCAGCCCGCAATAGAGCCAGCCAAGATGTGCGATCTGCTTTGTGCCAAAGGGCGCGGATCATCGACACCACTTCCGACACCGGGGCGGAGTCGGCGATGGGGTCAATGTCGGTGCCGCTAGCACCGATGCCGGCTTGTTTTAGCGCTGGCAGAATGTACTTGAGGTGCGAGCGCCCGCGAACAAGGATTGCAACGGACTGCGAAGGGTCTTCGCGGAATGCATCCTGTACAAGCTCCACCACACGTTGCGCCTCAGCCTCGGAGCTTGGCAACGCTTCTACTGTCACCATGCCTGGATTTGAGCGAAAGGGAATCGAGGGTACGAAGCTGTTGCCAGCCCCCTGGAAAAGCTCGCCATAAATCTTGTTGTTCCACTCAACAATGGCCGGCGAGGAACGGAAATTAACCTGCAAGTGATAAACGTCGAGACGCTTGGGGCCAAAGCAGGCCTGATCAACAGTATCAGTGAACAGGCTGACGGTTGCGCCACGGAACTGGTAGATCGACTGGTATTTATCGCCGCACAGGAAAACACTGCGCTCGTCATCTTCTTCCCACGCCTGCACAAGGCAACGCAGCAGTTGGTACTGAGCCGGCGAAGTATCTTGGTTCTCGTCTACCAGCAGGTGGCAAACACGGTCTTCGTCAAGCAGAGCATCACCGACCTCAACACCGGCACCGAGGGACAGAATTGCCCGCTGAGCGACCTCTGGGAAGTCAACGGACGCAGAGCCGTCAAAGGCAAGCATCAGGTTGGCCATCAGGTAGCGCAGGATTACCGTAAGGTGCCCCATCATGCGGGCGGACTCTACCGGATACTCAGGATCGGGCAGGTCGCGGAGAACGGTCAGAGCCGCATCAACTTCTGGATCACCATTC
>JAIERD010000537.1 GCA_019747155.1 Pseudomonadaceae bacterium | reverse complement strand
GGCCGGTGAGCATGATGGTTGGGTCGGTACTGGTCACGGCGGTGGCGACGATGCGGCCACGGGCTTTCAGGCCGAGTTCGCGGCCTTTGGCTTCGGAGCCGATCAGCATCAGCGCGGCACCATCGACGATGCCCGAACTGTTGCCGGGGGTGTGCACATGACTGATCTGCTCGACGTGCGAATACTTGCGCAACGCACTGGCGTCGAAGCCCATCTGCCCCATCATGGCAAAGCTAGGCTTGAGCGAACCGAGGCCGGCTAAGGTCGACTCTGGGCGAATAAACTCGTCGTGATCGAGAATCAGAATGCCGTTCTGGTCGGTGACCGGCACCAGCGACTTATTAAAGGAGCCATCGGCGCGGGCGCGGGCGGCTTTTTGCTGTGAGCGCAGGGCGAAGGCGTCGACATCTTCGCGACTAAAACCTTCCAGCGTGGCGATCAAGTCGGCACCTATGCCTTGCGGCACAAAGTGGCTGTGCATATTAGTCGCTGGGTCCAGCGCCCAGGCACCGCCATCCGAGCCCATGGGAATACGCGACATCGACTCGACGCCACCGGCGACGACCAAATCTTCAAAACCTGAGCGCACCTTCATGGCCGCCAAGTTGACCGCCTCCAACCCCGAGGCGCAAAAACGGTTGAGCTGCACACCGGACACCTGCTCATCCCAATCGGCCACTAGGGCGGCGGTCTTGGCAATATCGGCGCCCTGATCGCCCACCGGCGTCACGCAACCAAGCACAATGTCATCGACCTGGCTGGTATCCAGCCCATTGCGCGCCTGCAGCGCCTTTAACAGCCCAGCAACCAGATCCACCGGTTTGACGCTGTACAGCGCGCCGCCCTTTTTGCCTTTGCCGCGGGGCGTGCGCACCGCATCGAAAATAAATGCTTCGGTCATGGCGTCCTCTGATCTGCGCGAATGGTTGTGGCGACAGTGTTGTAGCGACTGCTCTGTGGCAAACCGTGAATCACCTCGGCCAGCACAATGCGTGTGCGCCCTACCATAACCGCCCCAGCGCAAGGCTCAATGACCTAAGTGCTCAGGCCCATTGACCACTGAGCTCAGACCAACGGTAACAATCGTGGGCATCCCGACTGAAACTGCAGCAAGGCGTCTAGCCCGCGTACCCGCGCAAAATTACCGGGCCGATGCATAGCCACTTGCTGCTAAAGCTAAGATATTTGTGCCAAACGCATCTAAGGCCTCGCCGTGAGCCACCTAGAGTTTGCAAGG
Organism: Pseudomonadaceae bacterium; assembly: GCA_019747155.1. Taxonomy (GTDB): domain Bacteria; phylum Pseudomonadota; class Gammaproteobacteria; order Pseudomonadales; family Pseudomonadaceae; genus Aquipseudomonas. The sequence goes on along the minus strand of JAIERD010000537.1, from coordinate 307 downwards.
TAAGGTGCCATCACAGGCCGACACTTGGATGGTTTTAGTGACAATGCCAGCAGCTGAGCAGCAATACCCGCCCAGACTGACAAAATAAAAGGCAGCAGCCTATGCACAATTTAGCCAAAGTGCGTCAAGCCAGCTTGATCGTGTTTACCACAGCAGTGGTATTGATCTTGCCCAACCTTAGCCGTTTTATTGGCTAAGGCTCTGCGGTTGATTTAGCGGCGCAGTGCCGACCGCTAAATCAACCGCAGCAAAACAGCCTAAGCAAAAGCCACGTTCAGCCAATGCCGATAAAAGCCCGCCGCCACCT
>JAIERD010000317.1 GCA_019747155.1 Pseudomonadaceae bacterium | reverse complement strand
GCGTACGCCGAGGCGGGTTTCCAGACGTTTGATGGCGATGCTGGCCGCCGCCGGAGTCAGTTCAAGGGCCCTGGCGGCGGCGGAAAAACTGCCACTGTCGGCTGTGCGTACGAAGATATCCAGATCAAGAATCGAGCTCATTGATAAAAGTCCTTAACAAGTGCTTCCTTTTTACCCGGCTTTTTCCAGTACTGCTATTGCTTGATCATGCAATCACCCCAAAGCAACGGAGCGATTGTCATGACCTGGCACTTCGATCACCTAGCATTCAATAGCAACGACAGCGCCGCCTTGCAGCAGTTGTTCGGCAATCTACTCGGCCTGCAACCTGGCCCTCGCCCGCCCTTCCCGTTTGCTGGACGCTGGCTGTATCAGGGTGGCCAAGCGCTGGTGCATGTGATCGAGCGCAGCGATGTGAGCGCACCTGTCCTCAGCCATATCGCCCTGCGCACCGACAGCGATGCCAGCCATGTCCTGCAATGCGTACAAGCCAGTGGCCTGCCCCATCAGATCGCTCAGGTGCCGGACGATGGCCTGTGGCAAATTTTCGTACAGCTACCCGGCGGTCTGCTGCTGGAACTCGATGCTCCAGCCAGCCAACCACTGCCCAGCACTTACCACTATCAGAGCAACGCCGGCGCACCGGCCTGAACCTGCCCACAAGGAATCTGCACATGAGCACCAGCAGCCTGTTTCAACCTTTGACTTTGGCCGGGCGCACCCTGGCCAACCGCATCGTCATGGCACCGATGACCCGCGCCCGCAGCAGCCAGCCCGGCGATATTGCCAACACCATGATGGCCGAGTATTACGCCCAGCGTGCCAGCGCCGGGCTGATCATCACCGAGGCCACGCAGATCAGCCCGCAGGGCCAGGGCTACAGCTTTACCCCTGGGATTTACAGCGCCGCGCAAGTGGCCGGCTGGCGCTTGGTGACCGATGCCGTGCACGCGGCGGGCGGGCGTATTTATCTGCAGCTCTGGCATGTCGGGCGCATGTCGCACGCCAGTTTTCATGCCGATGGTTTGCCGGTGGCGCCATCGGCCCTGGCCCCGGACGCGCAGGTCTGGGTGGTCGGCGAGGATGGCATCGGACGCATGCTCGACTGCCCGACACCGCGCGAGCTAAGCAGCACGGACATCGCCGCTATCATCGAAGATTTCCGTCAGGCCGCGCGCAATGCCGACCTGGCCGGCTTTGACGGCGTAGAGATCCACGGCGCTAACGGCTATCTGATCGACCAGTTTTTGCGCAGCACCTCCAATCAGCGCACCGATGCCTACGGCTGCAGCCGCGCAGGACGCCTGCGTTTTCTGCAAGAAGTGGCCAGCGCAGTGGCCGAGGAAATCGGCGCTGCACGGGTTGGCGTGCGTCTCGCACCTTTTATCACCGCACGCAACATGGCCTGCCCGGACATTATCCCAACCATCCTTGAGGCCGCCGCTTTCCTCGACCAATTAGGTATTGGCTACCTTCATCTGTCGGAAGCCGACTGGGACGACGCTCCGCAAATTCCGCAAGAGTTTCGCCTGTTACTGCGGG
>JAIERD010000061.1 GCA_019747155.1 Pseudomonadaceae bacterium | reverse complement strand
GCAGCTATGCCGGCGATCAACTCTGGTATTACCTGGGCCGCCATAAAGGCCGCCAACTGCTGGCGCGCAAACCCAACTGGCAAGCCATGGGCGACCGTGCGCTGCGGCTGATCAATCGCCACCCGGATTTATGGGTCCTGAGTTTTCGCTTCTTTTACGGCTTGCGCACCGTGATGCCGGTGGCCATTGGCCTGTCCGGCTACCCGCCGCTGCGCTACCTGATCCTTAACGGTATAGGCGCGATTGTCTGGGCGGTAGCCTTGGGCTTGGCGGCGTTCTACTTCGGCGCCGTGATTGAAAACGTCCTGGGCGACATCAAGCGCTATGAGCTCTGGGTGCTCGGCGCGCTGATTTTAGTGGGCTTCGGGCTGTGGCTAAGACGTCGCCTTAAGAAAGCCCAAAGCGTCTAAACGGCGCTTAAACAACCCCCGCAGGCGCCACAACCACAGCGCACTGCCCAAGCTGTAAACGCCGACCAGCGCCCAGGAGGCAGCGGCCAAGGGCAAGAGCTCGGCCTGCTGCAACCAATACAGCAACGGCACATTCAGCAGCAGCCGCAGCGCCTCCAGCCACAACGCCGCCGGGCGGTTCTCCAGCCACTGGCCAAAACCATACAAACTGAACGCCACCCAACACCACGCGGCCAACAGCAGCGCGGGCGTGAGGCTGGCACTGACGGCCAGCAAATAGCTGCCCGTCAGCAGGCACAGCGCAAACTGCAGCCCGACATAACGCTTTTGTCCTGCGGCCAACGGCACGTCGTACTTCACAAACTGGCTGAGTTCGGGCTTGCTCAAGGGGTACTTGGCGGCCACATCTGCCGGCCGCCAGCCGGTGGGCATAAACCAGATGCGCAGCTTGTCCCAGGTCGCCTCAGTGCGCACCGCGTCATGCCACAGCTGGGCATAAAACTGCAGATTGGCCCACAACGGATTCCAACTGGCCAGCGGCGTGGTCACCCCGAACACCACCGGCTGCTCATCCAACTCCTCTTGAAAGGTGCCAAACAACCGATCCCACAGAATAAACACGCCGCCGTAATTACGGTCCATATACACCGCGTTTTGCGCATGGTGGGCACGGTGATTGGAGGGGGTCACAAACACCCATTCAAACCAGCCAAGCTTGGGGATATGCCGGGTGTGCACCCAAAACTGATAGAGCAAATTCAGCGCCGCCACGCTCAAAAACACCAGCGGTGGTACACCCAGCAGGGCCATCGGCAGGTAGAAGATCCAGCCGAAGATAAATCCGCTACTGGTCTGGCGCAGGGCCGTCGACAGGTTGTAATCCTCACTCTGGTGATGCACCGAGTGCGCGGCCCAGAGCACATTGCGCTCGTGCCCCAGGCGGTGGTTCCAGTAGTAGCAAAAGTCATACAGCACAAAGGCCAGCAGCCAGACCCACAGCGGCTCAGCCGACATTTCAAACAGCGCCAGATGCTCCCAGGCCAAGGCATAGGTCAGCAGCCCGAGGCCCTTGGTCAGCAGCCCGCTGATCTGCGACAGCACACCGGCGCTGAGGCTGTTGATCGCATCTGCC
>JAIERD010000606.1 GCA_019747155.1 Pseudomonadaceae bacterium | reverse complement strand
CTGGAACTGCTCGCCAGCTTCGCCATCCTGAAAACAGTCCTTGTCCTGACGGACGCGGTTTATGGAGCGCTTACGATGATTTCATCGCGTTGATCGAGAGATTGCCTTTGGGTGATAGCCACATCCCCAGCTAATTGGCTATGTCCCTGTTGCATGTTGCAACGCGCAAGTCCCACCTTCATCTGGGTCACGAACCAGATGAAGGTGGGACAAAAAGCGGTTGTGGTCCTGCAGGATTGCCAGTGTGCTCGCGCTCGTTTCGCGGATGAATCCGCTCCTACACAAGCCTGAAAGCTTCAATGATTTCATCAATTAGCCAGCCCTGTAGGAGCGGATTTATCCGCGATTGGTCGGTGCAGACAGCACAGGTATCAAGGCTTATTCCTCGCGAAAATTTAAGTCCCTCGCAACACATAACTGGGGCAAAGCCAGTTAGCAGCTCATCAAAAAAATGGCCGCATCAGCGGCCAAATGAAAGGTTTAAGGCTTTAGCCGCCGGTCATATTCATAAAGCGCAGCACCTGCACCTCGTCATTCAGACGGAAATCGTGGCCCCAAGGTTTGCGGGCTATGGCGCCGAGCAAGGCGGCGCGGATGCGTGCGGGTTCGCCGGGGTAGCGGCGCAGGATGGCTTTCAAATCCAGCCCGTCTTCATTGCCCAGGCACAGCAACAAACGGCCTTCGGCGGTTAGCCGTACGCGGTTGCAGCTGCCGCAGAAGTTGTGACTGTGCGGTGAGATAAAACCGATGCGGGTGTTTTCCACCCCTGGGATGCGCCAGTAACGCGATGGCCCCTGGGTTGATTCGGCCGACTCGACCAAGCTGTAGCGCTGCTCGATCAGTGCGCGCACCTCGCTGCTTGAGCAAAACGCCTCGGCGCGGCTGTGCTCGCTGATGGTGCCCAGCGGCATTTCCTCGATAAAGCAGATGTCCAACTGGTTGGCCACGGCGTAGTCGACCAGGGCCGGCACTTCGCTGTCGTTGCGGCCTTTCATCACCACCACGTTCAGCTTGATGTGCTTAAAACCTGCGTCCTGCGCGGCAGCAATGCCGGCCAGCACCTGGCTGAGTTCGCCGGTGCGGGTGATGGCGTGAAACTTGTCGGCATCCAAGCTATCGAGGCTGATGTTCAGGCGTTTGACCCCGGCAGTGTGCAATCCCTGGGCATAACGCTGCAGCTGTGAACCATTAGTGGTCAGCACCAGTTCACGCAGGCCCGGCAGGCTGGCGATGCGTTCGCATAGGCCAACAATGCCTTGGCGCACCAGCGGCTCACCACCAGTGAGGCGGATTTTCTTCACCCCCAGTTCAACAAACTGCTCGGCCAGCAGGTACAACTCTTCCAGCCCCAACACCTGCTGGCGCGGTAGGAAGGTCATGTCTTCGGCCATGCAGTACACGCAGCGAAAATCGCATCTATCGGTGACCGACATGCGTACATAATCGATCTCGCGGCCAAAGCCGTCCTGCAACATGCTGCCCATTGCTACTACTCCAACGGTTTATTGCACCTGCGGGTCGCTCGGCATC
>JAIERD010000295.1 GCA_019747155.1 Pseudomonadaceae bacterium | reverse complement strand
CAGCACCAGGATTTCTTCACCGGCCGGATGCGGGTGGGCCTTAAAAGCGGAGCCGGCGGCGTAGCGCACAATCGAGGTGGCTCGGCCGCTTTCCGCCGCCCAGCGCTCCAAGGGCCGCCGTTCAACTCCAGGCAATGGCGAGGGTTGCCAGGCCAGACTGCGGGTATCAAGCACCACGCGCTGGTGTAAATCAGCATTGATCAGCATCTTGCCTCCACCGCCCTCGCCCATTGTGCAAAAAAACTCAAAAGCCCTGCCGCGCCTGCTTACGCAACAATCGTGCGCTGTCCCAACCAATCAGCACGACCGCCAGCCAGATCGGCAGATAGGTCCAGAGTTGCTCGGGGTTAAATTGCTCGCCCAGTAACATCACCGAAACACCAAACAGCAGCACCGGCTCGACATAGCTGAGAATACCAAACAGCCCCATCGGCAATAAACGGCTCGAGGTCATCATCGCGGCGAAGGCCAGCGCGCTGAGCAACCCCAAGCCCGGCAGCAACCACCACAGCTGCGGCGCCTGTTCGAACGCATCCGGCAAACCGGCGCTGATGATCAGCCAGATGGCCACCGGCGTCAGCATCAACATCTCCAACACAAAGCCCGACAAGGCATCCAGGCGCATCCAGCGGCGCAGCATAAAGTACGGCGGATAACCCAGCGCCGCGACCAGCGTGACCCACGAAAAGGCTTGGGTCAGCCACAGCTCATGGGCCACCCCGAGTAATGCACAAAACACCGCCAAACGTTGCAGCGCGCGCAATCGCTCGCCGTAAAACACCCGGCCGACCAGCACCATCGCCAAGGGCAGCAAAAAATAGCCCAGCGACACTTCAAGCATCCGCCCGCTCAGCGGCGCCCAGACAAACAGCGCCCACTGCACGCCCATCAACAGCGCCGCTAAAGGCAAGGCGGCCAGCAGCTTCGGCTCAGCCCGCAAACGCCGCAGCGCGGCCGCCAACACCGCCCACTGGCGCGTCAGCAGCACCAATAACAGCACCGCCGGAATCGACCACAGCACCCGCTGGGCAAACACCTGCACCCCATCCAGCGGCGCCAGTTCGCGCACGTAGCCTGGGATCAACACAAACAATAGCGAGGCAATCAGCGACAGACTGACCCCACGTCCCGACAACTTCACTTAGGCCCCCTAGTGGCTACGCCAAAACCCTGCACAGCGCTTTAGCACGCCGGCAGCAAGGCGCGACCTTAACCTGTTAGCCAGGTTCTGGGAAACCGCCCGGCACATAACCAAAAAGGCCGACACCCTTGCGGATGTCGGCCCGGCGCGCCAAGGAGCAACGGCGCAGTAAACAATGTTCAATCAACAGTGCAGATTCAGACTGCCTGCACCAACTGCGCCTTGGCCTGCGCCAAGCCCTGCTCGGCTACCAAGCCGCCCATATTCAGGCCTTCGGCATGAATAAAGCTCACCTCATGGATGCCGATAAAACCCAGCGCCTGACGCAGGTAGGGTTCCTGATGGTCCTGAGCGCTGCCGGCGTAGATGCCGCCGCGAGCAGTCAGGAC
>JAIERD010000359.1 GCA_019747155.1 Pseudomonadaceae bacterium | reverse complement strand
AGCTGGGCAACACCGGCTGGGTCGTAGCCGAGCAGCTCGGCATCTTGGAAATAAAACTGTTGGCGCACCAGCGGGTAGAGCGCCTTGAACAGGCTTTCTTTCAGCGAGAAGGTCAGGCTCACCAACCCGGCCTGTTGCTCGACGGGCAGTTGCGCCAGGCGTTGCAACTCCCCTGGGGTGAGGATGCTGGCTTGTAAACGCTGCGCTCGCGCCGGGCTCAGCAGCCGTTCAATATCTAGGCCCAGGCCGCGCCAATCGGCCTGCCGACCAACCACCGCGCCTGCCCAACCGTCGCCGTGGCTGATAGAACCGACCACCCCGCTTGGCCAGCAGGGCGCCCGATCGGCGCCGACTGCCGGCACTCTGGCGTAGCCGGTGAGTTGTTGCAGCGCCTGGCGGGCGCACAGGCGGCCCGCCAGAAACTCGCTTTGGCGCTTGGCGGCGCCCTTGGGCTGGTCGATCCCGGTGCGCGGAAAATCCGCCGCCTGCAGCAACAGCGGGTCAAATTCGCAGCTCAGCAATTGGCAACCGGCCAGCAACTGCGGCAAGGGCCAGTGATCTTGCAGCGGGCTGCAGCAGGCGGGGTGGTAAGGGGCTGGATTCATGGCGCTAGTGTGCCGTGTGGCGGTGGGCCCGGCCAGCCTCAGGTGGCGTTTACAGTTCATTTCTGAGGGGCTTTAGCCGCGACCAATGGGGCCAAATTGCAGATTAATTCAGGGCTTACTCTGGAGCGCAAAATGCATCGCGGATAAATCCGCTCCTACACAACCTCGGCACCGGCAATATTCTCAGCGGCTGGCCAACCCTGTAGGAGCGGATTTATCCGCGATTGGTCGGCACAGACAGCACAAATCGCGGCTAAAGCCCCTCCTACCAAGAGCCAGACTGGCGGAACTCGCGTTTTAGCTCAGCCTTCGGCATTGGCCCGATAGGCGCCGGGGGTCAGGCCGGTCCATTTTTTGAACGCGCGATGAAAGGCCGAGGGTTCGGAGAAGCCCAGCTGCTCGGCGATGTCCTGGATCGACAGCTCGCAACGGGCCAGGTGGTAAATCGCCAAGTCGCGGCGCAGGTGATCCTTGAGTTCCTGAAAACTCGAACCTTCTTCGCTCAGGTGCCGACGCAGGGTTTGTGGGCTCATGTGCAGCTGGCGGGCCACGGCTTCTAGGTCTGGCCAATGGCTGCAGTCGCGCCCCAGTTGCCGGCGGATCTGGCTGATCAGGCTGTCGCCACCGTCCGGGCGGGCCAGCAGGTCGGCGGGCGAGTGCTGCAAAAATAACTTGAGGGTGCGCTCGTCCTGCAACAGCGGCATGTCCAGGTAGCGTGCCTGAAACAACAGGCTGGTGCTGCCTGCGACAAAACGTCGGTTGCAGGGAAACAGCCGCTGGTATTCGCCGCTGTGGGCCGGCTCTGGGTAGGTGAAGGTGGCTTCTTCCAGGCGGATGCGTTGGCCGATCAGCCAGCTGCCGAGGCGGTGCCAGATCACCAGCAGGCTCTCGACCAGAAAGTGGTCGGGGTCCCACA
>JAIERD010000466.1 GCA_019747155.1 Pseudomonadaceae bacterium | reverse complement strand
GGAACGCCAAGGGCAAGTTGATGACCAACGGCCCGGCCAGCTACAAGATCCCGGCCGTGGCCGATATGCCGATGGATATGCGGGTCAAGCTGGTGGAGAACCGCAAGAACCCGGAAGACACGGTGTTCCACTCCAAGGCCGTCGGCGAGCCGCCCTTTATGCTCGGCATCGCCGCTTGGTGTGCATTGAAGGATGCAGTCGCCAGCATCGCCGACTACCGCGCGCAACCGACCATCGACGCGCCAGCCACCCCGGAGCGCGTGCTCTGGGGCGTGCAACAGATGCTGGCGGTGAAGAAAGCCGCCGCAACCACTACGCAAACCGAGGCCGAGCCGGCCTAAACCAAAACCGTAGGGTGGAAAACCGCGCAGCGTTTTCCACCGTTTTGGTGGATGGATAAAGCGTCATCCGCCCTACGACTCCCCATACAACGGTGCACAACACTGACAACTCACACCGAAGCGAAAACCCAGCCGACCCGGCCGATTCCGGTGCCCATACTGGACCCGTCGCCGAGCAACTGGCGTCTGCCGCGCCCGGGACAACTGCCACCGACCTGGAGGCTGAGTAAATGAACAGCTGGATCAGCGCCCTCGCCGACTTGCAGCAACAGGGTCAAGCCTGCGTGCTGGTGACCATCATAGAGGAGCTCGGCTCGACGCCGCGCAATGCCGGCTCGAAAATGCTGGTGACTGCCGAGCGTATCTTCGAAACCATCGGCGGCGGCCATCTGGAACACAAGGCCATGCAAATCGCCCGCGAGATGCTCGCCAGTCGCAGCCAGGACACCCGCCTGGAGCGCTTCAGCCTCGGTGCCAGCCTCGGCCAGTGTTGCGGCGGCGCCACCGTCTTGCTGTTCGAACCCATGGGCCAGCCCCAGGCCCAGATCGCCGTGTTCGGCGCTGGCCATGTTGGCCGTGCCTTGGTGCCGCTGCTGGCCAGCTTGCCGTGCAAAGTACGCTGGATCGACTCACGCGAAGCCGAATTTCCAGAACTCATCCCCGCCGGCGTTGAGCGGGTACTCAATGATGAAGTGATCGATGAAGTCGACAACATGCCACCAGGCAGTTACTTCATCGTCATGACCCATAACCACCAGCTGGATTTAGAACTGACGGCGGCGATCCTCAAGCGCAATGATTTTGCCTACTACGGCCTGATCGGCTCGCAGACCAAACGGGTCAAATTCGAACATCGGCTGCGCGAGCGCAGCTTTGATCCACTCGTGGTGCAACGCATGCGTTGCCCGATGGGTCTGTGTGAAGTGAAGGGCAAATTGCCGATGGAAATTGCCGTGTCGATCGCAGGTGAAATCATCGCCACCTACAACGCAGCCTTTGGCCAAGAACTGAAAAAAGGTGAATCAAACGTCGCCAAACTATTGCCCAGCTCACGCCGCAGCCAAACAAGCTAATGAACAACGCGTACCTGTAGGAGCGGCCATGGCCCCGATGGGTTTTGGTGGTCAACAACGCGGCCAAGGCCGCGCCGACAACAGCACCCCACGAGTAC
>JAIERD010000205.1 GCA_019747155.1 Pseudomonadaceae bacterium | reverse complement strand
TACAAGCTGCACGTGTTCCTCGGCCTGACCCTGTTCGTGCTGTTCCCCTTCACCCGCCTGGTGCACATCGTCAGTGCCCCGGTGTGGTACCTGGGCCGGCGCTACCAGATCGTTCGGCAAAAGGCTTAAGGGAGTTCGGATCGGCTGCGAGTCGGCCATGCAAAGTTGAAACGTAGGGTGGGCAACCGCGAAGCGTTGCCCACCATGAACATCCGGTGGATAAGGCTTCGCCGTTATCCACCCTACGTTGCTCGTTCCGTCTTCAAGGTTTTTAGGTTGTAGGGTGGGCTTCAGCCCACCAGCAATAACGGCGTAAATGGTGGGCTTTTGTAGGAGGGGCTTTAGCCGCGATCCGGTTAATTCCATCGCGGCTAAAGCCCCTCCCACAGGTTCTGTTCCAGGCATAAATTTGCGCAGTTATTACCTGAATCGATTTCTCGGAGGTTGTCATGGCTTGTGGATGTGGTGGTACTAACGGCGGTTCCGGTGGTTGTGGCGGCGGTGATAAGTCAACCGCAGCGCCAGTTGTAGAAGCAGTTTTGTCACAAGAGCAGGCAAAAGAGCTGGCTCATGAGTTGCCGTCGATAACAACAGCGGCAAGTGGCGTGGTGGAGTTCACCCCGCCAGCCTTGGCTGCTATCGGCGAGCCTGAGCCGTTGCTGATTGCCAGCAGCGAGCAGGACTGGCCACGCATTCGCGTTAATGGCGTGGCCATTGAGCCGAATGCCATGGCGCAAGAGCTGCAATATCACCCGGCCGACGAGCAGAGCGAGGCGATGTTTCTCGCCGTGCAAGCGCTGGTGATTCGTGAGTTGCTTGAGCAGCGTTGCCAGGCACTGGGTTTGCAGGTTGAGGCCGGTGCCGGCGAGAGCCAGGAGGAGGCGGCGATCCGCAGCCTGATCGAACTGGAAGTGCCGGTCGCTGAGGCGGATGAAGCGGCCTGCGAGCATTTTTATGCCAGCAATCTGCAGCGTTTTGTCAGCGCGCCCTTGCTGGCGGCGCGGCATATTTTACTCGCCTGCACCCCGGAAGATGCCGAGGCCCGCAGCGTCGCCCGCGAGCAAGGGCAAGCCCTGTTGCTGGAGCTACAGCAAAACCCGGCGCGCTTTAGCGAGCTGGCTTTGGCCCATTCGGCGTGTCCATCGAAAGAGCAGGGCGGTGCGTTGGGGCAACTGAGCAAGGGCCAGACCGTACCGGAGTTTGAGCGGCAGTTATTCCGCCAACCCCAGGGCCTGGTCAGCCAGCCGCTGGAAAGCCGTTATGGCTTCCACCTGGTGTATGTCGATCAACGTCTGGACGGCGTGCAATTGCCCTACACGGCGGTGGCCAGCAGCATTCGCAGCGAGCTGTATCAGCGGGTTTGGCAAAAAGCCGTGGCGCAATACTTGCAGAGCCTGGTCGAAGCTGCCGATATCGAAGGCATTCATTTGGCCGGTGCGGCGCTGATGCCGAGCGACCCGCAGGTGCAATAAACCGTTGGAGTAGTAGCAATGGGCAGCATGTTGCA
>JAIERD010000374.1 GCA_019747155.1 Pseudomonadaceae bacterium | reverse complement strand
AGAGCAAGGCATCGGCGGGCAAGAAATCCGCCTGCAATTGCCGTGCATTCAGCAATGCCGTCACCGCCAACGCAGGATTCAGGCGCGCCACCAGCGGCAGGTAGTGCTCGAGATGGCGCAGGCAGCGTTGGCGGTCATTCAAGCCGTAGAGCAATTGATGGAAACGTTCATTGAGCTTCAGGTCATCTGGGCTGCGTTCCAGTGCTTGGGTGAGCAACTCTAAGGCTTGGGCGCTCTGGCCTTCTTTCAGGCGAATTTCGGCTTCGGCCAAGGCTTTACGCCGTTGATATTCGGCTGCGGGAAAATGATTCTGCTGGGTCTCATCGGCAATCACATAGCCCAGCGCTCCTTGGTACTGGAACACCACGTAGCCCATCATGGCGCACATGACCACGGCAAAGTAGCCGAAAATCGCCGTCGCTATAGGCACCAAGACCACCCGCGGCAAGCCATGGGAAAGCATATAGGTGACGCTGTTAGGCGATTGCCAGAGGATAAACAAAAACACCCAGAGGATCAGGTAGCGCCAGCCCATGGCCTTGATGACCTGGCCGACCAGCTCCGGGCTAACCGCCGCCGAAAGCTCCTTCTCCAACGCCAAACGAATAATGCTGGCCGGTAACACCAGCATGATCAGGGTGCTGACCGCCCAATACAGCGCCGCGCTATCAAAGTCAGCAGCCAACCATAAGACCCCGGCGGCGATGATAAATACCGCCAATTGCTTAAAGAACAAGGTAAAGCCTTCGCCGACAAAGGCACTCTGCAAACTCGGTGCCTCCTGCTGCGCTTGGCTGCTGGCTTCGATCACGCTGTGCAGGTATTTGGTCGCCACGCTGAGCAGCGCCAACCAGAGCAGTTTTGAGCTGGGCATAAATAAACTGGCCAGCGCCAATAAAGCCGCAAATGCCAAAGGCCCAAGCTGCAAGGCATATAGAAAAAAACTCGAGATGCGCAGCCAAAACGGTTGCGCGCTATTCGCCGCACCGAGAAAGCTCAGCTTGCTGCGGCACAACGGACAGACCGCAACCAGCTCGTGGTCATCGGCATTTAACGGCACACAACAGTCGCCATAGTCGCGCGGGCAACTGGGGCAATGCCAGGTCGCAGGCGCTGCGGGGTGGTAATGGCAGTGAGCCTTGTCCATTGCGTACTTCCTTGTTTATTTGGCCTGTAGCGGTTACTGAATGCTGTGGATTTCTGCTTCTGTGAGCGGACGATATTCGCCCACTTGCAGTGACTCATCCAAGCTTATATCGCCAATCCGCTCGCGGTGTAGCGCCACCACCCGATTATCGAGGGCGGCAAACATTCTTTTTACTTGATGGTATTTGCCCTCGCTAATCGTCAGGCGCACTTGGTTGCTGGATAGACGCTCGAGCGTGGCGGGCTTGGTCAGCTGTTTTTCGCTATTGAGCAAGAGGCCGGCCTGCAGCTTTGCCTCGGCATCAGCGGCGAGATCGTTGGCCAGTATGGCGTGATAGGTTTTTTCACACTCATGGCGCG
>JAIERD010000033.1 GCA_019747155.1 Pseudomonadaceae bacterium | reverse complement strand
GTATGTCTAATCATCACATCGAAAAGACCCAGGCCGAACTGGCCACCCTGTTTTCCCAAGGCCTGACCACCGGCGTCGGTCGCAGCGTTAAACACGACAGCGCCGACAAACATGTGTCCGGCGAAGCCACCTATATCGACGACCGTCTGGAGTTTCCCAACCAGTTGCACGTGTATGCCCGCATGAGCGACCGCGCCCACGCGCGCATCATCAGCATCGACACCGCGCCCTGCTACGCCATCGCCGGCGTGACGCTGGTGATCACCAGCAAAGACGTGCCTGGGCAACTGGACATCGGCGCGGTGGTGGCCGGTGATCCGTTGCTGGCCGATGGCCTGGTCGAGTACGTCGGCCAGCCAATTCTCGCCGTGGCCGCCAAAGACCTGGCCACCGCCCGTAAAGCGGCAATGGCCGCGATCATCGAGTTTGAAGATTTAGAGCCGGTGTTGGATGTTGAAGTGGCGTTGGCCAAGAAACATTTCGTGCTCGACAGCCATCAGCACAAGCGTGGTGATTCGGCCACGGCACTGGCCAGCGCGACCCACCGCCTGCAAGGCAAGTTGCATATCGGCGGTCAGGAGCACTTCTACTTAGAGACGCAAATCTCCTCGGTGATGCCCAGCGAAGACGGCGGCATGCTCGTCTATTGCTCGACCCAAAACCCGACCGAAGTGCAGAAGTTGGTCAGCGAAGTACTCGGCGTGGCCATGCACAAGATCGTCATCGACATGCGCCGCATGGGTGGCGGTTTCGGCGGCAAAGAGACCCAAGCGGCCGGTCCGGCCTGCATCTGCGCAGTAATCGCGCACCTCACCGGGCGGCCGACTAAAATGCGTCTGCCGCGCGTTGAAGACATGCAGATGACCGGCAAGCGCCATCCGTTCTTCGTCCAGTACGACGTGGGTTTCGATGACAACGGCCGCCTGCAGGGCATCCAACTGGAGTTAGCGGGTAACTGCGGTTACTCACCGGATCTGTCCGGCTCGATCGTCGACCGCGCCATGTTCCACTCCGACAACGCCTATTACCTAGGCGATGCCACCATCAACGGCCATCGCTGCAAAACCAACACCGCTTCCAACACCGCCTACCGTGGTTTCGGCGGCCCGCAAGGGATGGTCGCCATCGAAGAGGTGATGGACGCCATCGCCAGATCCTTGGGCAAAGACCCGCTGGACGTGCGTAAAGCCAACTACTACGGCAAGACCGAACGCAACGTCACCCACTACTACCAGACGGTGGAAGACAACCTGCTGGAAGAGATGACCGCCGATTTAGAAGCCAGCAGCGAATACAGCAAACGCCGCGCCGAGATCATCGCCTTCAACGCCAGCAGCCCGATCCTGAAAAAAGGTCTGGCGCTGACCCCGGTGAAATTCGGCATCAGCTTTACCGCCACCTTCCTCAATCAGGCTGGCGCACTGATTCACATCTACACCGACGGCAGCATTCACCTCAACCACGGCGGCACCGAGATGGGCCAAGGGCTGAACACCAAGGTCG
>JAIERD010000149.1 GCA_019747155.1 Pseudomonadaceae bacterium | reverse complement strand
GACGCCGTTTTCCTGCGTCCCCATAAAAATGGTCCCGCTGATCACCGTTGCGCAGGTAAAGCTGGCCGAAACCGACGTGATCTGCGAATTGCCAAGCTGCAATACAAGCGCCTGTTGCTGGTTGTAAATATAAATTGTCGTCGGGGTCGTGATGACCAAATGCCCTGCCGTAGCACGAATATCGACAGCTGAAGGGGAAAGCGGCGGTCCGAACCCCGAAAAAGCGATGCCATTGGAGGATTTGGAAACCGATCCGTTTGCGGAAACGGCAAAAACATTATCTTCAAAAGTTTCGACGCCTGAAAAATTCCCTCCAAGAAGCGGTGCCCATTGGCCGGCATCGATCAGGTCGGGGTTGGTGATATCAGCGCGCTTAAGTCCTTCTGAAGTCGTGGCGGCATAAATGAACCCGTTGAAAAAGGCTGTCTGGCTTACCACGATTTCAGCCGTGCCGGTTCCGATGAAATACGTATCCCCGAATTGCATCGTAGTCATATTATACTGTGTAATGCCAAAATCGCAGGACAGGTACAAAATCCCTTCATGCTCCATAAAATGGTTGATCTTTTTAATATTCGGCGGAATCTGCTTGCTGATGATATCCACGACATTCCGGATCGAACCGTCGGCGGAAATCACGATCATCAGCCCGTTTTCGTAGCCGATATAGGTTTTCTGCGTGGCCGTGCTGTAATAAATTGCCGAAATGACCTGGCTCGAAAGCCCGTCGATCGTATTGATCGTCTTGATTTCGTTGGTCGAAAGGTTTTTCGAAAAGACAGCGTTTTCCGAAGCGGCAAGAAACCTCGTATCGGATTGCGCCAGGTCCGTGACGTGGTTATAGGAGAAATAGCCTTTCCAGAGCAGGCTGTTTTGGGAAAAACCGGCAGTCATCGAAAAGAAAACAAAAAACAGCAAAAAACGATAGTTCATAATTAAGTTTACTTGAGAACAAATATACTATAAACGCAATAATTGAGATTTATATACACGCAGATTAAATTAAACGGCCCGGGAGTTTCCTTTGGTATTTTATTCAGGGCGTGCCCCGCTGCGGAACTTTCGGGTAAAAGATAACTTTCCCGGCTGCAGCGGGTCGGGCTGTCCGCAGTACGCGGTACTGCTTCCCATCCCTCACGCGGACCGTTGTTAAAAGCAACCTCCATTCTTCGAAAACCATTTTTGGCAAAACTTATTCGACCGCGCCAAGGTCTT
>JAIERD010000216.1 GCA_019747155.1 Pseudomonadaceae bacterium | reverse complement strand
GTAAAACAGACTCCATTGCCGATTTTTCTGTCGTCTTGGCTTCAGGTCGGTCGACCACTGTCTCTGCACTTTGGAATGGAGCTCGCCTAAAAAATTCTCCAATTCGACTCACTCCCACACTGAGCTGGTGGCATCGCGTTGGTCTATATATCTTCATTTTCACCTTGTTTCTCATGTCGATCCTCATTACTGCTCTCATATTACTTTATCGCCAATACCGTCGACATCTCCATGCTAACAATCGTCCACAAATTCAATTTGATGTAGCTAATTCAGGCAAACTCCTCATTTCTTGGGAGGCACTTATCAACGATACTTCAATTCCAAAAATTCCTTGGCATGAAATTTCAAATCAACCTTCTCTTTCATATTCATATTCATCATCTTCTTCATCTTCTTCTTCTTCATCATCATCATCATCTTCTTCTTCTTCATCATCATCATCATCTTCTTCTTCTTCTCGAATTCGATTCAATGCCTCCCCAACATCTTCATCTTCATTAATTAAAAAATCATCATCATCATCATCATCATAACCATCATCTTTCTTTCCTCATTTTCGAACAGTCGAAAACCAAAGGAAACATTTACAAATGGGCAGTGACGAAGAAGGGCAAATCATGTTAGATGAAGAAGAAGAACAACACGAAATCCTAGGGTCAGGAGGAGCAGCGACAGTATTTCGAGGAGTGTGGCAAGACAAACAAGTGGCGGTGAAGCGGATCCACCTTGCCAGCATGAGAGAAGAAGATGATCCAGATCTGCAATCCTTCCGCACCGAAATCAAGATCCTGGCAGGTTTGGATCATCTCAACATTGTCAAGCTGTATGGTATCTCTCTTATCCCTAGCGACCCACCAGAAGTGGCTCTCATTTTGGAGTTTATGGATCGCGGTGATCTCGCTTCTGCACTAGCCAACCAACTGCCTCTCGCTCTTGCCCTGCAGATCGCCATCGATATTGCTCGTGGCTGTCGTTATTTGCACGAAAGTTGTCGTCCTCCGATCGTTCATCGGGATCTGAAACCTTCAAACGTTCTCCTTTCTTCCAGTGGTACTGCTAAACTGACCGATTTTGGTATTTCAACTTTTGATACTCTTGGTCGTCAAAAGGTATGTTTCGTTTT